>PXBV01000265.1 GCA_003565575.1 Psychroflexus sp.
ATGAAAGTCTATCGCTGGAGTGACGGCTCTTATCTAGAAGATCAAGATCACTGGAGATTGAGCGGAATTCACAGAGATGTGTATCTCACTGCAGCGCCAAAAGTTCAGCTCTACGACTTTTTTGTTCAGACCGATTTGGATGAAAGCTATGAAAATGCCACTCTTAAATTACGTCCGAAAATCAAAGTATTTGATAATGCTTCATTAGAGGGTTATTCTCTTGGGTTTAAAGTGTACGATGATAAAAATAAACTTATTGCAAAGCAGCCTGCACGATTAGATGCGGATAAAATCTATTTTGAAACTTCTCCACAGCGTGGCCAAAATGATTTTGCTATGATGCAAACCGAAATTAAAAACCCTAAAAAATGGAGTGCAGAACATCCTAATTTATACACTTTAGTTTTTGATTTAAAGAATGCTGAAGGGGAGGTGGTTGAATATAAAAGTACAAAAATTGGCTTTCGAGCCATTGAAATAAAAGACGGTGAACTGTTCGTGAACGGAAAATCTATTTTGCTTTATGGGGTCAATAGGCATGATCACGACCCTGTAACAGGCAAGGTTGTTAATAGAGAGTCTATGGTTAACGATATTTTGACCATGAAACAATTTAATATCAATGCAGTAAGAGCAGCTCATTACCCTAATAATGAGGAGTGGTTGGATTTATGTGATGAGTATGGCCTCTATGTGATGGATGAAGCCAACTTAGAAACTCACGGCATTAGAGGTCGATTAACGAATGACGCCATGTGGTCTAATGCATTTTTAGAACGCGCAGTAAGAATGGTAGAACGCGATAAAAATCATCCTTCAATAATTTCTTGGTCTTTAGGCAATGAGTCGGGGTCTGGGTTTAATCATGCAATGATGGCTCAATGGATAAAAAGTTATGACGACACTAGGTTTATCCATTATGAAGGTGCACAAACAACGTTTGGGAAACAGAAAATTGAAGATTCCATCCTTCGTGACCCTGAATATGTGGATGTGGTAAGTAGAATGTACACGCCCATCGATTATATGGTGAGAGCCTCTGAGTCGGATATAGAAGATCGTCCTATTTTATGGTGTGAATACGCACATTCCATGGGAAATTCTACTGGAAACTTGAATGAATTTTGGGAGGCTATAAAAGCGAATAAGCAAATGATTGGTGGCTTTATTTGGGATTGGAAAGACCAAGGTCTCCTTCAAAAAAATGAAGAAGGTGAAGATTACTTTGCGTATGGTGGCGATATGGGAGATGCAGATTTAAGCCATTCTTCCAATTTTTGCCTCAATGGTATAGTTGATCCAATGGGAACTCCAAAACCAGCTACTTGGGAGGTTAAAAAAGTGTATCAGCCTTTTGAAATAAAAGCTTCGATTACTGAAAATCAAGAAATTGAAATTTCCAACCAGTATCATTTTACAAATTTAAATGAATTTGATATTGCTTGGGAAGTACAGGAAAATGGAAGACGAATTCAAGAAGGTAAGTTGAAACCTATTGACTTGGAACCAGGAAAATCTAAACAGATTAAATTACCATTTAAAAAACCAAAGCTTAAGGCAGGAGCCGAATACTTTTTGAGAATTAGTATTAATTTAAAAACTGACTTAAGCTGGGCAGATAAAGGGCATGAGGTGGCTTGGGAGCAAATCAAGTTAGATTATGACACACCCGTTATTAAAAATCAGAAAGTTAGGTCTCAACTTGAGGTAAATGGAAATACTATAGTAGGTAAAAACTTTGAAATCAACTTTGATTCTGAAACGGGTTTCATCACAGGATATAGTGTGGATGATATTCAAATGATTCAAAATGGATTTCAACCTAACTTCTGGAGACCTTTAACTGATAATGACCGTTTGGGTGCTAAAATCCATGACACATTAAGAAATTGGAAAGAGGCAACTCATACAAGAGATTTAAAGGATTTTGAAATAGAACAATTAAGTCCACAGACTGTAAAAGTAAGCTCTTCTTACGAATTTCCTTCTTCTAAATCATCAATGAAAATCACTTACACAGTTTATGGTGATGGAAGCGTTTTAGTGGAGAATGATTTTGCAGGAGACTCTGCACAGACCATACTACCAAGATTGGGCTTACAAATGGAAATACCTAAAGGCTTTGATAGCTTAACTTGGTTTGGAAAAGGTCCTCATGAAAATTACATCGATAGACAAATGGGCGCAGATGTTGGTCTATTTAAACAATCTGTTTTAAATGATTATTATTCTTATATCAGGCCACAAGAAAGCAGCAACAAAACGGATGTTAGATGGTTTGCGCTAACCAATTCAAAAGGAATAGGTTTAAAACTGTCTGCTGTTTCCAATAATCTAAGCATGAGTGCCTGGCCATATAGTCCCGAGGATATAAATAATGCAAAGCATATTTATGAGTTAACTCCTAAAGACCATATCACTGTGAATGTAGATTATCGTCAAATGGGAGTTGGTGGTGATGACACTTGGTCCGTAAAAGCTTTGCCTCATCAGGAATACCAAATACCATCAGGTAATTATTTTTACAGTTTTGTTATTCAACCTGTTTTTAATGCTAA
Source organism: Psychroflexus sp. (assembly GCA_003565575.1). Taxonomy (GTDB): domain Bacteria; phylum Bacteroidota; class Bacteroidia; order Flavobacteriales; family Flavobacteriaceae; genus Psychroflexus. The sequence continues at coordinate 2,559 of PXBV01000265.1, forward strand.
AGATTTAAAACGAGGCTATGTTCCAGAATAAACTAAGGGTATTGACTAACCTCTGTTGCTCATGAAGTAGTTGTGAATAAATGACTTAGAGGTGCTTTCAGATTGAAGAATCGGGCTTGAATGTTCTTGCCCGATTTTTGTTTTATATCTGACTTTAAAAAAGCCTTATTGTTTTAACTTCATGAAAAAACCCTCACGTTTGTAAGGGTTTTTAGGTTTTTTTTGGAAGTAGCTCTAAGGCTTTCAAGCATTATAAATACCTCTATAGATTAAAGTTTTCTGAAACAAATTCAGTGTAAAACAGAGTTCTCTAAAAAAGCATAATAAATTTAGTCGTTTAACTTCAATACTGCCATAAAAGCTTCTTGTGGAATTTCTACATTTCCTACTTGGCGCATACGTTTTTTACCTTTTTTCTGCTTTTCTAAAAGCTTACGTTTTCTAGAAATATCACCACCATAACATTTGGCTGTAACATCTTTTCTGAGAGCCTTTACAGTTTCTCTTGCTATTATTTTTGCACCGATGGCTGCTTGTATAGGAATATCAAATTGCTGTCTCGGGATCAGTTCTTTCAGTTTCTCACAAATTTTCTTCCCTATGTCGTAAGCATTGTCAAAATGAAGTAAAGCAGATAATGCATCAACTGTATTTCCGTTAAGTAGCACGTCTACTTTTACAAGTTTGGATTTTCTCATGCCAATAGGAGAGTAGTCAAAAGAAGCATAACCTCTAGAAACTGTTTTGAGTCTATCGTAAAAATCAAATACAATTTCAGCAAGAGGCATATCAAAACTCAATTCCACTCGATCTTGAGTTAAATACGTTTGGTTGGTGATTTGTCCTCTTTTTTCAATGCAAAGAGACATTACCGGTCCAACAAAATCAGATTTTGTGATAATACTTGCTTTGATGTAAGGCTCCTCCACGCGGTCAAGAAAAGATGGTTCTGGTAGGTCTGAGGGATTGCTCACAATAATGGCTTTATCTTTTTCCTTAAGAGTAAAAGCATTGTAAGAAACGTTGGGAACGGTGGTAATAACAGTCATGTCAAACTCTCGCTCTAGGCGTTCTTGTATGATTTCTAAATGCAACATGCCTAGAAATCCACATCTAAACCCAAAACCTAGAGCAGCAGAACTCTCTGGAACAAATACCAAGGAAGCATCGTTGAGTTGTAGTTTTTCCATGGCGGTTCTTAAGTCTTCATACTCATCTGTCTCTACAGGATAAATTCCAGCAAAAACCATAGGCTTAACATCCTCAAACCCGGCAACTGCGTTTTGAGTTGGATTTTCTGCATCCGTAATGGTATCTCCAACTTTTACTTCTTTCGCATTCTTAATGCCAGTAATAAGATAGCCAACATCTCCAGCTTGAATTTCTTTTTTAGGAAATTGAACAAGTTTTAAAGTACCCACTTCATCAGCAGAATAGTTTTTGTTTGTTGCAACAAACTTGATATTCTGTCCTTTTTTTATACTACCATCAAATACTCTAAAGTAAGTTTCAATGCCACGAAAAGGATTATACACAGAATCAAAAACCAAAGCCCTCAAAGGAGCGTCCGGGTTTCCAGTGGGCGCTGGAACACGTTCAACAATGGCATTAAGAATATCTTCAATGCCAATACCATTTTTTGCACTAGCTCTTATCACATCTTCAGGATTGCAACCTATGAGGTCTACAATATCATCTGTTACTTCATCTGGATTGGCGCTTGGCAAATCTACTTTGTTCAATACAGGAATGATTTCTAAATCATTTTCTAACGCCAAATATAAATTCGAAATAGTTTGCGCTTGTATGCTCTGTGCTGCATCCACAATCAATAGGGCACCTTCACAAGCTGCTATGGATCTGGATACTTCGTAAGAAAAGTCTACATGACCTGGCGTGTCTATTAGGTTGAATACAAAATCCTCTCCTTTGTAGTTATAAACCATTTGTATGGCATGACTTTTAATAGTGATGCCACGTTCGCGCTCCAAATCCATATTGTCAAGTAGTTGTTCCTTACGCTCTCGTTCTGTTACAGATTTTGTAAAATCTAGTAAACGATCTGCTAGAGTGCTTTTCCCGTGATCAATATGTGCAATTATGCAAAAATTTCTAATGTTCTTCATAGTCCAAATTTCCTGATCTAGCCAGTAATATATGCTTAGATTTGATTTGCAAATATACAGGAATTGTTTGGCTTTAATAAGCTATCTATAACACTGTTAAAAGGTTTATGTGATTTGTTTAGAATTGCCTAATTTTGCATTAAAAAATTGTGGCTAAGATAGATAACATAGATTTAGGCAACTTTCCTCTTCTGTTAGCACCTATGGAGGATGTGAGTGATCCACCATTTCGAGCATTGTGTAAAGAATACGGAGCGGATATGGTGTATACAGAATTTATCTCTTCAGAAGGCTTAATTCGGGATGCAGCCAAAAGTATGATGAAGCTAGATATCTACGAGAAAGAGCGCCCAGTTGGTATTCAAATATTTGGAGCTAATTTGGAATCCATGTTGAAATCTGTTGAAATTGTAGAAAAAACAAAGCCAGATGTTATAGATATTAACTTTGGTTGTCCAGTAAAAAAAGTAGTTTCCAAAGGAGCAGGCGCAGGAATTTTAAAAGATGTAGACCTCATGGTAAAGCTTACTGAAGCTATGGTAAAATCTACACACTTGCCTATTACTGTAAAGACACGATTGGGCTGGGATCACGATTCTATTAAAATTTATGAAGTAGCAGAACGCCTTCAAGACGTGGGATGCAAAGCTATCTCTATACATGGGCGTACACGCGCTCAAATGTACAAAGGCGAGGCTGATTGGAAACCTATTGCGGAGGTAAAAAACAACCCAAGAATGCACATTCCTGTTTTTGGTAATGGAGATGTAGACACCCCAGAAAAAGCTATGTTGATGAGAGACGAGTACGGACTGGATGGTGCTATGATAGGTAGAGCAAGCATTGGTTCACCATGGTTTTTTAAAGCGGTAAAACATTACTTTGAAACGGGAACCCACTGCGAGCCACCGTCCTTGCTAGAGCGAGTGGATGTAGCTAGAAGACATCTACAAATGGCAATAGATTGGAAAGGGGAAAAGCTAGGCGTTTTTGAAACCCGAAGGCATTACACTAACTATTTTAAAGGCATCCCTCATTTTAAAGAGTACAGGATGAAAATGGTTACTTCAGACCACGCAGAAGATGTGTTTGCTACTTTTGATGAGGTAGAAGAAAAATTTGCAGATTACCAATTTGTTCAATAAAAGTATGCATCTGTTTTATGCTGAACTTAATACAGATGACTAAATAATGCCAGAATGAAATATGTACTTCTTCTAAGTTTAGTAATTCAGTCTTCCTTGACAGTGAAAGCTCAAAGCTTTGATGATAAAGCCCATCAAACTTTGAAAAACTTTATCGGACTTTTTCCAGAACAAACTCAATTTGCGGTGGCATTAATGGATTCTGAAGATACCCAGTTTTATGGATTTATCAAAACTAAAGACAGCATTCAACCAATGGAAAATTCAAATTCTGTCTTTCAAATAGGTTCAGTCACAAAAGTGTTTACAGCTACTCTTTTAGCAAAATTAGTTGAAGACCAACGTCTCAAACTCACAGATACACTTCAGTATTTTTTTGACTTTCCACTGTCCACTAATAGCATTACTTTGGAGCAACTTGCTAGGCACACCTCGGGATTGCCAAGATTACCTTCCAACTTGGTGTTGGCATCTGTAGATCCCCAAAATCCATACAAGTCCTATTCCGAAGAAAATTTTAAGAACTATTTATCAACCAATTTAAGGCAAGAGCATCAGCCAAGAACTTATCAATATTCAAACTTAGGCTATGCTATTTTGACTAAAGCCATGGAAAATCTCACAAGTCAACCTTATTCTACCTTATTGCAAGAGTATGTGTTTCAGGATTTAGAAATGACACAATCAACCCTAGATGTAGAGAAAATCCAAGACCGTTTAGTAAAAGGCTTAGACGCAAACGGTCAGCCCACTCCCGTTTGGGATATGGCACAGTTTGAAGGGGCTGGAGCCATGCTATCTACAGCAGTTGATTTATCAAAATTTATAAGGGCGCATTTTAGCCTTGAAGCTGATGCGTTCGCATTAACAACATTACCCGGTTTTTTGGTTGATGACAATTTAAGAATTGGCTTAGGTTGGCACATTCTACAAGATGACCAAGGAGGAGATTTGTACTGGCACAATGGCGGTACAGGAGGCTACTCAGCCTCCGTATTTATGGCTCCAGAACACCAAAAATCCGTTATCATTCTCTCCAATGTATCTGCATTTCATTCACAATCTCCTAAACTAGATGAGCTAGGATTTCAGCTCTTAAGCCTTTTAAAAAAATAATTTTCTCTACCCTAAAGCTTATAGTTGTCCCTTGAATTTTTACTTATATCATGCTATTTCAAAAATTAAATCCTTCAATAGTTAAAGATATAACATTAAAAATCCAGTAAAATTGAGAATTTAACAAACCAATGTAACTTAAGTTACTTAGATTACTAGACTTGTTCCCTACTTTTATAAAAATTTGTAATTATGAATAAAGAGTATAAAGTTGTAGTGGTTGGAGCAGGAACAGCAGGAATCATGACGGCAGCCCAACTTCTAAAAAAAGATCCAAAGCTTTCACTAGCCATAATTGACCCCGCAGAAACGCATTATTATCAACCAGCGTGGACTCTTGTAGGTGGAGGAACTTATAGTTTTAAAGATACAGCTAAACCTATGAAGGAGCTTATCCCTCAAGGTGCAGATTGGATAAAAGATTATGCCATAGGTTTCAATCCAGAAGATCATACCGTAGACACTCAAAATAATGGTTCTATAGCTTATGAGTATTTAGTAGTAGCGCCTGGATTAGTTATGGCACCAGAACTTATTGAAGGTCTGCCAGAAGCACTCGATAAAGGAACTGTTTGTAGTAATTACACAAACCCAGAGCACACGTGGGATGTTATTCAAAACTTTAAAGGTGGAAATGCTATTTTTACTCAACCCACAACACCCATTAAGTGCGGAGGAGCACCACAAAAAATAGCCTACTTAGCCGCAGATCATTTTCAAAAAAACAAAATTGACGCTAGAGTTGTATTTGCTACACCTGGCTCCGTACTGTTTGGTGTAAAACCAATTCGTGATACATTAACCCGTGTAGTGGAGCGTTACGGTATGCATTTCAAACCTTTTTACGCCCCAAAAAAGATAGATGCCAAAAATAAAATCATTACCTTCAATTATGTTGGAGATGACGAGAACCAATGTACTACTAATGAAAGTAAAGAAATAGGAGAAAAAATATCGGGACTTACCAAAATAGAAGTTCCTTTTGATATGTTGCACCTAGCTCCACCACAGGCTGCCCCAAAATTCATCAAAGAATCAAAATTAGTTAATGAAGATGGTTGGGTAGACGTAAACATCAATTCTTTACAGCACAATACCTATCCCAACATTTTTGCTTTAGGAGACGTGGCAGCATTACCAACCGCAAAAACCGGTGCAGCTATAAGAAAACAAGTTCCAGTTGTGGTAGAAAACCTTAGGTTCATGATGGATAATAAGCCTGCTAGTAATTCAAGTTACCAAGGCTATTCCTCTTGCCCGTTGGTTACAGGTTATGGCAAAATGGCTTTAGCAGAATTTGATTACGAAGGAAACTTTACACCAGATCCTAAGCTTAAGCAAATGCTGGTCTTTGATTCTGCCAAAGAACATTGGAGACTCTGGATGCTTAAAAAATACGGACTTCCATACCTGTATTGGAATAAAATGATGAAAGGTCAAAACGTTTAATCAAAATTGATCGCCATAAAATCGGAATTCTAAAAGTCTTCCGATTTTTTTTTGAAAAACTTTAAAGAACAAATGAAGCTAAACCCTTTGTTAAATTTTTAATTATGCCATTCATCAAAAAAATAATAACTAACTTAGAACAAAATCAGAAAAGCAAATCAAATGAAAAATGTGTTGAGGACAGAACTGGAAGCTTGTTCTTACGACCCAATGACTGGAGCATTTAGAGACGGATTTTGTAAATATGCTGTACAGGATACTGGTTTACACATTGTGGCTGCAAAGATGACGAAGGGATTTTTGGAATGGAACAAAGCTCGTGGAAATGATTTAATCACACCAAAACCTCAGTGGAGTTTTCCTGGATTACAACCTGGAGATTGGTGGTGCGTTTGTATGGGCGTTTGGCTTAAAAGTAAAGCTGCAGGATTTCCGTTGTACTTAAAACTAGAATCTTGCCATGAGAAAATGCTGGAGTATGTGCCTCTGGAAACTCTGAAAGAATGGGAATATAGAGACTAAAATAGTCCTTCCAAAAAAAACTTCAGAAGGACATTATAGCTTTTACTTTATGTTATTTTTTAGTTTTTAAGCGACTGCATGTCAATCACAAACCTGTATTTAACGTCAGAGTTGATGACACGACTGTAAGCTGTATTGATATTTTGAATATCGATCATTTCTACATCAGAAACAATATTATGTTGACTGCAGAAGTCCAACATTTCTTGGGTTTCTGCAATGCTACCAATAAGTGATCCTGCTAATCGTTTTCTTTTCACGATTAGACCTCCCCCATTCACACCTTTTAGAGGTTCTATAGCACCAACAAGACACATGGTTTTGTCTCTCTTTAGCAAGTTCAAATACGGATTTACATCGTGACCTACAGGAACAGTGTTCAATATAAAATCAAAAGAATTAGCATGTTTTTTCATTTGCTCAGCCTCTTTGGAAATTAAGACTTCATCTGCACCGAGGCGTTTTGCGTCTTCTGCTTTACTTGGAGATGTGGTAATCATTACAACATGTGCGCCCATGGCTTGGGCAAATTTAATTCCCATATGACCAAGTCCACCAAGTCCTACTACACCTACTTTGTCTCCTTTTTGAACTTTCCACTGATTCAACGGTGAAAATGTAGTAATACCTGCACAAAGCAGCGGGGGTACAGCTTTAATATCTAAAGTTTCTGGAATGCTCAAGACAAATTTTTCATCAACGATAATGTTTTCAGAATAGCCACCAAAAGTATGTCCGCCCAAGTGTTTGTCTTTTCCGTTGTATGTAGCCGTCATTCCGTTCTCGCAGTATTGCTCCAGGCCTTCTTCGCAAGAATGACACTCTTGACAAGAATCCACCATACAACCAACTCCAACAACTTGTCCTTTTTTAAAATTTTTGACTTCACTTCCTAAATCAACAACATGGCCAATAATTTCATGTCCAGGCACTACAGGATACTTCGAGTTTCCCCAATCATTTCTTACTTGATGAATGTCGCTATGGCATACTCCACAATAATCAATTTCTATATGTACATCTGTTGGTAAGAGTTCTCTGCGCTGGATTGTCAATTCCTCTAAGTCAGCATCATTTGCTTTTGCCCCAAAGGCTTTAATATGATTCATAATGTTATGTTTTTTCCGAAATATAAATTACCAAAGTTGATTTACAACCTGTTTTGACTTCATTTTAACCTAATCACTAGTTGTACTAATGTGCCGTTGAAAATAGTTGATCTGTTAATTCCTGACTTTACTTGAAATTGACCATTTCTATTAGCATGAACAAATTTATGTAGTTTCAGGGTAATTCATAGTTTAAATATGGTCAGGTTGCTTGTTTAACGAATTTCAATTTATTTTAACTATACATTTCCATTTATTTATTTAACAATTGATGGTTTTTGATAATTTAGTTTACTCTACCTTACTTTTCATTTATGTGTTAAATACCAATGAAATCAATGTGTTGAGGTATTTTATCGGCTAATTTTATATTTACTTACTCTAGTTCCATGAACTCTACATTTGATTAAATTTGAGTCAACTTATTATGATTTTAGTAGCATTTAAAATCTTATAATTTCAATTTTTGATGGAGTTAATTTTTTTATTGTAACTTTAAATAAATTCTTGTCTAGGTCATTTTAACTTAATGCAGCTTATGAAAACCCTTTTTTCATCATTAATTTTTTGTTATTCTGTTTTATTTACTTTCATTAGTTTTGCTCAAGAATTACCTCCAGTGTCCCAATACTCACCAAGTATATATAATGCGGATAACCAAAACTGGTCTGTGACGCAAGCCACGAGCAAGGATCTTTTTTTTGCCAATAATAACGGTCTTTTAAAGTTTGATGGAGAACGCTGGCAGCTTTTTCCATCCCCCAACAATACGATTATGAGGTCAGTTTTTGCAGTTGGTGAAATTGTATATAGTGGCGCATATATGGATTTTGGAGTCTGGTCTAAGAGTGATCTTAATGAATATTCCTACCAATCTCTCTCTAGCGAGCTTCAACTTATTGAAGATGAGCAATTTTGGAAAATCGATAAAATCAATCAACTCATTGCTTTTCAATCTTTAAATTCCATTTATCTATACAACACTATTTCTAAAACTTTTGAAGTTATCTCTTCTGAATATGGGATTACTAAAATGATGATTGTTAACAACATTTTGTATTACCATAAATTGAATGAAGGGATATTCAAATTGGTTAACGGTGTAGAGCTTGCTGTAAATACTTCAGAATTTATTAAAAATAATATTGTTGTAAATCTTTACGTACTAAATGATAATTTGCATGCTCAAACTCAATTTAATGGTATTATCAATCTATCGGATAATATTGTGTATGAGCCTGAAAACCTTAAAGATCTATGGTCTAGAATCTCAGTTTATAACAGTCTTCAAGTCGAAAATGGCGACATTTATTTAGGCACCATTTCTCACGGTCTTTTGAAACTTTCAAATAATCGCGTAGTTTATCACCTTAACCAAGAAAATACGCTAAGTAACAACACGGTCTTAAACCTGTTTCAAGATAAAGACCGTAACATTTGGTTGGCTTTAGACAATGGTATTAACTCTATCAATATGTCGTCTCATTTTTCAGTTTACACGGATGGAAACGGCGAACTTGGTACAGTTTATACTTCAATACATCATCAAGGTACTCTTTACCTAGGAACCAATCAGGGGCTTTTTTATAAAGATAACGAAACCGAAAAGTTTACATTAGTTGAAAATACCAAAGGGCAAGTTTGGAGCTTATTTGAACATGAAGAGCAGTTGTTTTGTGGGCACAACTCTGGTACGTTTTTAATCAGTGGTCATACAGCTGAGTTAATTTTTAATGAATCAGGAACATGGTTGTTTAAACCTATTGATGAGTCTACAATTTTATCCGGAAATTATAACGGTTTGCACAAGTACAAAAGGTTAAATTCTGCTTGGGTGTATGATCAAAAAATTGATGGTTTTAATATCTCGACTAAGTATTTTGAATTTACCAAACCTCAAGAAATCCTTGTTAACCATGAATATAAGGGGATTTATAAGTTATCCTTAAATGATTCTTACAGTGAAATTATCGACGTTTCTAAGATAGAATCTGTTCCTAAAGGGCTTTATTCTTCCATTATTAAATTTCAAGATAAAGTTTTGTATGCTTATGCTGATGGAATTTTCAGCTATGATACCCATCAAGGGGAATTTAAAAAGGACTCTATTTTGTCATCCTTTTATACCCAAAATGAGTATACGTCTGGTCGATTAGTCCAATCCAAAGATGGAAAAATCTGGGGCTTCACAAAATCTGATATTTTTCAATTGCTCCCAAGCTCTTTGCAAGATGGTTACGTTTATGAAAAAGTGCCGCTTAGTAATGACGCTAGAAAACAGATCTCAGGATATGAAAATGTTAGTCTGTATAAGCCTGACGTGTTTTTATTTGGAAGTAGTAATGGCTATATCAAATTAAATTTGAACAATTACAAACTCCCTGAATCTAACATAAAATTCAACGATGTAGTGGTTAGCTCTAAAGACGGGTTTTTACTAGATGTAGACGATGTTGAACAAAATGAGTTCCCCAACCGTTTTAATAATTTGGAGTTCCTTTTTTCATCTTATACTTTTGAATCGTTTTATAAAAGTGAGTACCAGTATAAATTATCAAATTTCAATTCGGAGTGGAGTGAGTGGCAATCAGACAACAGCGTTAGTTTTAAAAATCTGCCACCAGGCGATTATACTTTCAGTCTTAGATCAAGGGTTGGCTCAGAAAATATAAGCGAACCCATCACCTACACCTTTCAAATCAAAAAACCCTTCATGATTTCAAATTTAATGATTGGGGTCTATATAGTTTTGAGTTTAGTTTTACTATTCTTTATTAATTCGATGTTTAAGAGATATTATAAAACTCAAAATCTAAAAATTCAGGAGGAAACTGCAAAAGAAATAGAGTTCAAAGAGCTGGAAAATCAGCGTAAAATCATGCGACTTAAAAATGAGCAGCTCGAGCAAGATATAGAGAGCAAAAATAGAGAGCTGGCTATTTCTACCATGAGCCTCATCAAAAAGAATGAATTCCTTGCAGCGCTTAAAAGTGAGTTGAAGGATGTGAAAGCTAATGAAGGAAAAAACCTAGATAAAGTTTTAAGAACCATTAATAAAAACCTGAATAATTCTGATGATTGGAGTTTTTTTGAAGAAGCCTTTAATAATGCGGATAAAGACTTTCTTAAGAAAATTAAATCCAAACACCCTTCCCTAACTCCCAACGATTTAAGACTTTGTGCTTATCTGCGTCTTAATTTATCTTCAAAAGAAATCGCTCCGCTCTTTAACATTTCCACCAAAAGTGTGGAGGTGAAACGATATCGTTTGCGTAAAAAGATGGATTTATCTCGTGATGAAGGCCTTACTGACTATATACTTGAGTTGTAAAACCAATACAAATCTCTTGATAAACCAAACATAGCCACTACAATACTTATTTTACCACATTCTGTATCGTTTTAGTTGGGTTAGAAAAATGCCTCTAATGCCTTGTAAATTATGAGTGTTTGAAGCATTTTGATATGCTCAATTTTTTTTTAACACCTTGTAGATTTTTTGTAAACCAAAAGAAAGTAAAAAATTTAGAGCTTAACATTAGTTTTACATTAAATAATTTTTTAGATATGATAAAAAACTTTTTGGTAGCGTTTATATGTCTCTTTTCGGTTTGGACATATGCTCAAGAAAAAAACATTGAAGGTAGTGTTACAGATCAAGAGTCTGGAATGCCATTATTAGGTGTTAATGTGATTATAGAGGGAACTAGCATTGGGACCACCACAGACTTTGATGGTAACTTTTCTTTATCTAGTGTACCTAATGATGCAACTGTTGTCTTTTCCTATTTAGGCTTTCAAACTCTCAGAGTTAAGGTTTCAGAAACCTCAGATTTTAATGTGGAATTAATTTCTGACACCCAAGCTTTGGATGATGTCGTAGTAATTGGTTACGGGTCTAGTAGCAAAAGAAACATTACTGGTGCTGTAACGCAATTAAGCTCACAAAAAATTGAAAAGCTTGAACCTGTAAATGCTGGTACCGCTTTGCAAGGAACTGTGGCGGGAGTTAATGCTCTAAGTATAGGAGGTTCTCCTGGAGCTGATGTAAACATCAGGATTCGTGGAATTGGGACAAATGGAGACAACCGTCCGCTTATTATTTTGGATGGCTTCCAATATGAAGGACCACTAAACAGTATCAACCCAAATGATATCGAATCCTTTACAGTTTTAAAAGATGCTCAGGCCGCCATATATGGTTCTGCAGGTTCCAATGGTGTGATTCTTATCACGACTAAGCAAGGTAAGAGAAACCAAAAAGCTAAAATTAAGTACGATACATATTATGGCGTGCAGGAAACCACAAGAAGGCTCCCGTTGCTTAATGCTACAGAATACGCCTTGCTCTTAAATGAAAGCTATACCAATTCCGGGCAGGTATCACCCATCCAAAACTTTTCAAATCTTGGTGTAGGAACAGATTGGCAGAGTGCTGTTTTTCAACAAGCTCCAGTTTCAAGCCACAATATTTCAGCAGAAGGAGGAGGAGAAAACATGACTTACTCTCTTTCTGGATCTCACTTAGACCAAGATGGTATTGTGGGTGGCTCTAAATCTGGTTTCCAGAGGAGTACAGCTAAACTTTCCCTCAATGCAGATTTGAGAGACAACTTAACAGTATCTTCATCAGTATTTTTCAATCACACCAAACGTAATTTACTCAACGATTTTGGCTTGGGATCTGTTTTGTTTAATGCGCTAAATATTGCTCCAACAATAGATCGTTCTGTAGATAATTTAACTGGTGAAATTGATTTGGGAAATGAAGTTATAAACCCTCTTACTCAGATTGACAATACATTTAATCAAGTTATTAATAACCGATTAAGTGGTACGTTCCAAATCGATTACGATTATGCTAAAAATTTAAATTTAACAGCTAGAATTGGTTTTAACTCTTCAACCGTAAGAGGCCGTCAGTTTTTACCTGAATTTAACTTTGGACCTAATAAGGTTTTCAACAGAGACATCAGTGGCGTAGATCAAAACATCAGTTACAATAATGATTACACATTCGATTTATTCAATACCTACAAAAATAAATTTAACGATGTACATAATGTAACCTTCTTGCTAGGAACAACTGCATATAGAGAATACGGTGAAGCCTTGTTTGGAGCTAATGTTGGAATTCCTAACAACAGTCCAGACTTTGCAGACTTAGGGCAAGCAACAGGCTCTGGTGATTTAGAAACCAACGGCTCTTTTACATTTGATTTTAGAAGAATATCCTATTTTGGAAGATTAGAATATGACTTCGATAATAAATACTTATTTTCAGCTATTTTAAGATTTGACACATCTTCTAGTTTTGGGCCTAACAACCGAACAGGAGTATTCCCATCATTCTCTGGAGGATGGGTTGCTAGTGAAGAAGATTGGTTCAATTTCCCTGAAACCGTAGATTATTTTAAACTCAGATCTAGTTATGGTATTTTAGGTAATGATAGAATCCCAAATTTTGGTTTCTTATCCCTACTCACAGGAGAAGCCACATATGTATCTGCAGTAGATGGTAGTTTGATTCAAGGTCAAGCTCTGGGTCAATTGCCAAATCCAAATTTGAAATGGGAGGAAGCAAGAAAATTTAACGTTGGTTTTGATACCTCTTTGTGGAAAAATAAATTTAACATCACAGTAGATTACTACAGAAATATAAGGGAAGATTTACTTATTCCTGGTATACCTGTTTCTGGAATTTTTGGAACTTCTGCTCCTGGAGCGTCTGCCCCTACTATAAATGCAGGAACTGTAAGAAATGAAGGGCTAGAGTTTTCTATAGATTATTCACAATCCTTTTCTGATGACTTTAGCATTTCAGCAGGATTTAATATAGCTACAATTGATAACGAAGTTACTCGCGTTAACGGTGCTCCATTTGTAGAAGGTGGTCAGTTTGGCGTAGGTCAGCCTGCTCCATCAAGAATGCAGGAAGGCTTGCCGCTAGGTTACTTCTTTGGTTATCAAACTGATGGAATTTTTCAATCTCAAGCAGAGGCAGATGCTCATCCCAACCAAGAAGCCTTGGGAGGGCCAGCAAGAGCTGGAGATATTCGCTATTTAGACTTGAATGGAGACGGCGTGATTGATGAAAACGACAGAACTTACCTAGGTGACCCTATTCCTGATGTAACTATGGGTCTGAATTTAACTATGAACTACAAAAATTTAGACTTTTCTGTATATGCGTTTTCAAATTTAGGTCAAGAAATGGTTAGAAATTACGAGAGAGACCAACCTAACGTTAACCAATTGAACTACAGGCTTAACCGATGGACTGGTCCTGGAACCTCCAATACAGTTCCAAGAGCTACAACTCAAGGTACTTCCAATAACGCCTTCTCAGACTTTTTTGTAGAAGATGCCTCATTTGCTAGAATCCAAACCATTAGTCTTGGGTATACTCTACCAAAGTCTATCTATGAGAAATCTGGCTTGAGTAAATTACGAATTTACGGTAAAGTGGACAACGTTGCTACATTTACAAACTACAGAGGGTTTGACCCGACTGCTTCTACTGGAGAACCTATAGGAGGTGGTATAGATTTTGGATTTTATCCACTACCAAGAACGTTTATGCTTGGTGTTAATGTTGAATTATAATAATGATGAGATATATGAAAATTTTTAATTTAAAACAAGTAGTCTTAATCTCAGCCATAGCTTGTGCTAGCTTTTACTCATGTACAACAGATTATGCTGATATTGAACCTCCCTTCCAAGTGAATTCGGATAGCTTTTTCGAAAGCGAACAAGATTTTAGGAATGCGTTGGTGGGCGCTTACGATATTTTACAGTCAACTTATGTCAATGTTATACTAGGTGAAATTGCCTCAGATAATGCAAACGCAGGAGGTGAAAGCGCAACGGATGTTATAGGCTGGCAACAAGTTGATAGAATGAACCATACGCCTATTAATGATAACCTAAGAGATATATGGAATTTTAACTTTGCTGGAGTATCTAGATCTAGTTTTATCATAGAAAATGAGGATAAAATTGATTTTCCTTCCAAAGATGTTATTCTAGCAGAAGCCCGTTTCCTTAGAGCTTATTTCAACTTTGAATTGGTGAAATGGTTTGGAGGTATCCCTATTAAACCAGAAGGCAGGTTTGAGCTTGGAGAAGAGTTAACTATTCCTAGAAGTAGTGTTGAAGAAGTTTACGCTTATATAGAATCAGATTTGGAAATAGCTCTAGAAAGTTTAAATCCAACTCCTTCTGAGCCTGGTCGTGTTACTTTGTACAGCGCAAAAGCCTTGCTTGGTAAAGTGCTTCTTTTTCAAGATAAATTTGGTCCTGCTGCGGAAGAGCTCAATGATGTTATAGGTTCAGGTCAATATCACCTCTATGGTACTGTAGGAGATGAAGATTTTGCTAACTTATTCGAGTTTGTTGGAGAAAATAGCGCAGAAGCTGTTTTTGAAATTCAATACACTGGTGTACAGGGTGCTGGCTTTGACTGTTTACAATGTAGTGAAGGCAATGTGATGGTTGGTTTCAGTGGTATAAGAGGTTATCAAGGGCCTGTATTTGAATCTGGTTTTGGGTTCAACCTCCCAACTTCTCAAGTATATAACGCTTTTGAATCGGCAGATTTGAGAAGAGATTTATCTATCCTTGATATCGAAGCTTGGGCGAGTGCAAACCCTTCTGTAGATTTTACAATTGGTAATCAAGACCCTCAAACTGGACATACTGGATACTTCAACCGCAAGTACTTACCACGTATTAATAATAACCAACCTGATGTTAACTTAACTCATCCCAATAATTATCGTGCTATCCGATTTGCAGATGTGTTATTGATGGCAGCAGAAGCGCTAAATAGAGGTGGTATAAATGATCAACTTGCGCTAGAATATGTAAATCAAATTCGAAATAGAGCTGGATTACCAGATATTGATGTTTCAGGTAACCAACTTACCAATGAAATTTTTAGACAAAGACGTCTAGAGTTAATTGGTGAAGGTCACCGTTTCTTTGATTTGGTAAGAACTGGACAAGCTGCAACTGCTATTGAAGGATTTACCGCAGGTAAAAATGAGGTGTTTCCTATACCACTTGAAGAAATTCAATTTTCTCAAGGTTTATGGGATCAAAACCCTGGATACAACTAGAATACAATTATGATGATTAGTAAAACGCTTACTTTCTGTTTAGGTTGTTATGTAGCTTTCTTTTCATCAAATTTTAAAAATTATAAATATTAACTTATGAAACATTTACATATTTTTTGGCTTGCACTTGTTGCTCTTTCCATTGCGAGTTGTTCCAATGACGATGACGGGCTAACAAGCCTTAACCTAAACTTACCTTCAAATATTGACGCTAAGTTTATATTGACACAAGATAACTCTGGTGATGTTACTATAATTCCTATGGCAGAAAACGCAAATTCCTTCGTTATCAATTTTGGAGACGGTAGCCCCGTATCAGATACAATAAGCGTAGGCTCTCGGGTAAATCATACTTTTCAAGAGGGTGAGTTTGATGTTGTAGTAGAAGCATTTAATCTTGCTAGAGAATCTTCAGAAGTTACCAAACCTCTACAGATATCTTTTGACCCACCAGAAAATGTGGAAGTAGTGGTCCAAAATAATGGGAGCATTTCCAATACTGTAGATGTGACAGCCACCGGTGATTTTGCATCTGTATTTGAAGTAGATTTTGGAGAAGAAAATGTAGATTCTGTCCTTACGGGTGATATTGGTGAGACGATCTCCTATACGTATCAAAATCCAGGAATTTATACAATAACAGTTGTGGTAATGGGAGCATCTTCTCAAACAGTTACCGTTATTGAAGAAGATTTTGAAGTGACAGAAGTCCTGTCGCCAACTGTGCCAGCTCCCACTCCAACTATTCCGGCACCCAATGTCAAAGCCATCTTTAGTGATGCCTACGATGCCATTACTTTAACAGAATTCCCTACAGATTGGTCAGATTCAGGATTTGAAATTATTCAAATTGAGGGTGTAAATACCATTCAATATTCCAACCTTGCTTTTACAGGTATAGTTACCGACTATGCCAATCCTACAGATTTAACTGGAATGGATTTTGTACGCTTCGATTACTGGACGGCAGACGCTACAACTTTAGGCTTTAAAATGGTAAATACTGCTTTAGACCCTGTACAAGAGGATATTGAAGAAATCGAGACCATAGTACAAGGAGAATGGGTGACGGTAGAATTCGCTTTAGATGATTACAACATGGATAGGTCTCAAGTTACTCAACTGCTGTTCGATGCGCTTGGTAATAGAGCAACCGTATTTATAGACAATCTCTATTTTTATGTAGATACTCCAACTGAGCCTTCAGTTGCCGCTCCAATACCAACTCATCCACAGGAAGACGTGATAGCCATTTATAGTGATGCATATACTACTATAACCACATCTGAGTTTCCAACACCTTGGTCTGAGTCCGATTTTGAGGAAATCGAAATTGAAATGGGAGATAATGTGGCCAAGTATACCAACTTTGCATTTACAGGTATCGTATCAGATTATGGAAATCCAACAGATTTAACAGAAATGACTCACGTGCATTTTGACTACTGGACACCAGATGTTCAAGAATTGGGACTAAAACTCGTCAATACAGCCGTTGACCCTGTACAAGAAGATGAAGTTTCTGTAGGTCAAGTAGAGTATGGTCAATGGGTAAGTGTTGATATTCCACTAAGCGAATTCAATTTTGATCGTTCTCAGGTTACTCAATTCATTTTTGATAATTTGATTCCAGAGAACAATACACCAACCTTGTTTTTGGATAACTTTTACTTTTATAAATAAAATAGTTCACAATGAAAAGATATAAGCAAATAATATTAAGTGCTCTCGCATTAGCGTTGGTTTTCGCCTGTCAAGACGATGATGCAAGCTTTGGAGAAGTACAAGCCCCTACTAATTTACAAGTAGACTATACAGTGGTAAATGCAGATGCTGAAAATGAATTTGGAGACGGCTCAGGTCAAGTTACATTTACCGCAACTGCAGATAATGCTTCCAATTTTAGATTTATATTTGGTGATAACGTGGTTAGAAGTGTTTCTGATGGAAATGTAACACATCCTTATTCAAGAACTGGTGTGAATACCTACACGGCTACAGTTATTGCTTCTGGAAGAGGAGGCGCTTCTTCAAGTGTTTCTATAGACGTTACTGTCTTAAGTACATTTGATGATCCCGTTTCAAGAGGTTTTCTTACAGGTGGAGACTCAAAAACTTGGTATGTAGCCAGCGGAGAAACAGGTCATTTAGGTGTAGGTCCAGCAGATGGTACTACCCCAA
>PXBV01000144.1 GCA_003565575.1 Psychroflexus sp.
CAAAAACAACTAATTATTTTTGTAAAATAGCCAAAGCTATCCGAATTTTATTGTAGCTCACAGTTTCGTCAAGTGCCTCAAAGATGGGTTTTAAAGTGCCTTCATACTTTATGTTTCTTAGCCCATTTTCTACTTTTTTTAATTCTGAATCCGTGATGAATGCGTGCAAATCTACTGCTTTTCCTTCAGCATAAAGTTTACACAAATGGTTAATGATGGTTGTTGACCTGATTTGGCGCTCTTTAGACATTTCTTCCACGCTTTTTCCCTGCTTATATAGCTGGAAGGTCTCCTCATAAGTTGAGATTTTCTTTTTCTTTTTGGAAGCATTAAACAATTTAATCACTTCTATAAATTCATCGGCGTATTTTTCGGCTTTCAAATTATTTACACCGCTTATAGATTTGAATTCTTCTTCGCTCATAGGGCGTTCTCTTTCAATTTCCTTTAGTGTGGCATCGTTAAACACTAAATAAGGCGGGATGTTTTCTTCAACAGAAATCTGCATTCTCAGTTGTTTTAATTGATGGAATAAGTTAGAGGTTTTTGAAACTTTTCTGGTTTCTGCTCCACCGACTGGTTCTGCTTTAGGTTTTGTTAACCAAACTTGTTCGTTTTCAAACAAAACTTTTTTGGCCAGAGGTGTAAATTCTAAAGCGTTTTTTCTGTGAAAAGCAAGTTCAATATAACCTAAGTTGATAAGTTGTAAAATATAATGTTGCCAGTCTTTCCAGCTGATATCTGTTCCAATTCCGTAAGTTTTAAGCTCTTGATAGCCTTTATCGTAAATCCCAGCATTTTTGGCTCCCCTTAAAATATCAATAATAACTCCAATCGGTTCTTTCTGCCCAACTCTTGCTACTGCCGAAAGTGCTTTTTGTGCAATGATTTTAGCATCAATAAATCGTGGCGGATTTTTACAAACATCACAAAAACCACAATTGTCTGTAAGGTGTTCACCAAAATAACCCAACAAAACCCGTCTTCTACAGGAAGTAGCTTCTGAAAACTGCTTCATCCGTTCTAGCTTGGCTTCTTGCACTTCTTGATTTTTGCCATCCTCGATGAAACGTTTATACTGAATCACATCGGCATAAGAATGAAACATCAGCGCATTGGCGGTAAGTCCATCTCTTCCAGCTCGACCTATTTCTTGGTAATAACTTTCGATGTTTTTGGGCATGTTGTAGTGAATCACCCAACGCACGTTAGACTTATCGATGCCCATCCCAAAGGCAACAGTGGCACAGATGATTTGTGTTTTGTCGTAAACAAATTCTTCTTGGATTTTGGATCTTGTTTCAGGATCCAAACCAGCGTGATAAGCCTTTGCCTTAAAGCCTTTTTGAGTGAGATCTTTTGCTATCTTTTCTGTAGATTTCCTGCTTAAGCTGTAAACAATTCCCGCCTCATCTTTTCTTCTAAGCAAGAAGTTTTCAATTTGCTTCATGCGTTGACTTGCCGTTCTTACTTCTAAGAAAATATTTTCCCTGTCGAAAGATGATAAAAACACTTTAGCCTTAGGAATGCTAAGTTGTTTGAGAATATCTTTTCTAGTGGTTTTATCTGCCGTTGCCGTTAAGGCTAAAACTGGCGTGTTGGGGAGAGATTTTTTTAAAAATCCGAGTTGCTGGTAAGATGGTCTAAAATCATGTCCCCAAGAGGAAATGCAATGTGCTTCATCTACAGCTACACAGCTGATATAGTTTTCATTTAAAATTTCCTGAAGCCCAGAAAGACTCTCTGGAGCGGTGTAGAGCAATTTCAACTCTTTATTGGCAACTTTAGACTTAATGTCCTGTTGAGTTTCTGGACTTTGTGTAGAGTTAAAGAAATCAGCTTCAATTCCATTGCTTTTTAGGCCATCGACTTGGTCTTTCATCAAGGCGATAAGCGGGGAAATGACTAAAGTAACCCCTTCAAATTCTAACGCTGGTAACTGGAAACACATGGATTTTCCACCACCAGTCGGCATGACAACAAGTGCATCATTTTTATTTAACACATGCTCAATAACACCAACTTGATGGACTCTTAAGGTGTCATAACCAAAATAGGTTTTGAGATTTGAAAGGCTATTTTGAAGGCTATGAGAAGTCATTTATTTTGATTCTATAATGGATTTGCAAATTACAATTTCAGATTTAGATTTTTAAACTTGAATAATGATATATTTGTAAAAATGATATCAAAAAAGACAAAATACGCTATTAATGCTTTAGTTTTTCTTGCCAAAAGAGAAGGAAAGGGGCCTATTGTGATAAGTGAAATTGCTGAAAAAGAACACATTCCGAGAAAATTCTTAGAATCTATTCTGTTGAATCTCAAAAAGGCAGGAATTCTAGCCAGTAAAAAAGGCAAAGGTGGTGGATACTATTTGTTGCAAGATCCAGATGAAATTAATCTAGCCGATGTGATGCGCCTTTTTGATGGACCAATTGCCTTTCTGCCTTGTGTTACTTACAAATATTATGAACGCTGTGAGGAATGCAAAGATGAGGAAACCTGTGGTATTCGTGATGTTTTTTTTGAGGTTAAAATGAAAACTGTAGAACTTTTGAAACAAGCAAGTTTAAGTGAAGTCATCAAACGAGAAAGTAAACTTATATCCTTTTTAAATTAAAATGAAGACAAAACTAAGAGAAGGTGAAGAGGTAAAAGTTACTCTAAGGAAACATGCGTTTACCCTTGTGCCTCCTATGTTTTGGAGTTTTGTTTTAGTGATGATTTCTGTTTTCGGCTACCAATCCAATTATAAATATGTTTTTTTGGTAGGAACAATTCTTACTACACTCTGGTTGGTTTATAAAATATGGGATAGGAAAACCAACATTTGGGCTGTTACTAATTTCAGAGTCATTGATGAATCTGGTGTTTTTACTATAAACTCTAAAGAAAGCCCATTGCATAAAATTCATAATGTATCGTATAGACAGCCTATTCTAGGGCGGATTTTTAACTTTGGTAGCGTTCAAATTCAAACGGCAGCAGAGCGAGGAGCTTCTGTGCACACCATGGTTGAACGCCCTAAACTTTTGAAAGATACTATCACTTCTTCCCAAAATGAGTATGAACGTGCATTTTTAAATCAACATAAAACAGCCCGCGCATCCACATCTAAGCAAAGTAAATCTTCACTTAATATTGGTTTAGCAGAAGAGCTTACCAAGCTTCATGAGCTTATGGAAAAAGGAATTATTTCAGAAGAAGAGTTCCAGCAGCTTAAAGCGAAAATTCTTGCAAGTTGATTTTAGAACAGCAGTCAAAACTAAAATTTTCACTTCTTGATTTTTGAATTTTAAACTATTTAAAATTCCTTATATTTTATATTGATAAAGTCTATAGATTTTGTAGACTATTATATCTTTGACGAAAATATCTAAGTAGATGACTACAGCTGCAATTATTACAATTTGCGTTATTGTACTTGCGATCATTTTATTCGCAACTGAAGCCTTGCCTATTGACTTAGTTGCAATTTCGATTATGATTATTTTGGTTTTGACTGGGGTTATTACTCCACAAGAAGGAATAGAAGGGTTTAGTAATAAAGCTACAATTACAGTAGCCTTCATGTTTGTGCTGAGTGCTGCATTGCTCAAAACAGGAGCTTTGCAAGTTTTAGCACATCGCTTATCACATGTATTTAGATATAATTTTAATAGCGGAATTTTAATGATGATGTTTATGATTGCCATTATTTCTGCGTTTGTGAATAATACGCCAGTGGTTGCTGTTTTTATTCCAGTTGTAATTCAGATTGCTCATACGTCTGGTCAAAGTCCTTCCAAGATGTTGATTCCGCTTTCCTTTGCTTCAATTTTTGGCGGGATGTGCACTTTAATAGGGACTTCTACTAATATTCTGGTAAGTGGCATTGCAGAAAAAGAAGGAGAAAAGGCTGTCGAGATGTTTCAGATGACTCCAGTTGCAGGGATTTTATTAGTTGTGGGAATTGTTTACATGTCTATACTTGGCATAAAGCTGCTCCCCAAAACTAGGCGTTCCAAAGATTTAAAAGAAAAATTTGAGGTAAATAATTACATTACCTTAGTTGAACTTTTAGCCAACTCAACTTCCATCGGGAAAAAGATAATGAACTCTGAGTTGGTGACAGAATTTAATATGGATGTGATTGAGGTCAGGCGTAATGGAAGTCAATTTACGTTACCACCAGGGGATTTTGTTTTAAATAAAGGCGATATATTAAAGGTAAGATGTGATGTAGAAAAGCTAAAATCCTTGAAAGGGAAAACCAAATCATTATCCGTTTCTCCTGTCAAGATAGGGGATAACGATCTTTCTGGAACTAATTCTGCATTGGTGGAAATGGTCATTACATCTTCATCAGAAATTCATGGTAAAACCCTCAAAGAACTTGATTTTAGAAGACGGTTTAGAGCTATTCCGCTGGCCATCAAACATAGAGAAGATATCAAACATGATGATTTGTATGATATAAAGCTTAAAGCAGGAGACGTCATTCTAGCTGAGGTTAAGTCTCATTATATTAAAGAGCTAAATAAACTAGAGTCTGGTCAAAATACCCCTTTTGTTTTGCTCTCAGAAAATCATATCACAGATTTTGATAAAAAGAAATTTAGTGTTGTGATGTCGTTAATAGCCATCATGGTAATTTTAGCGAGTGTTGGTGTTTTAGACATTATGGTGGGAGCTATTTGTGCTGTTATTAGCCTTGTGTTTTTTAGAATACTTTCCATGAAAGAAGTTTATGAAGCTATTAATTGGAAAATTATTTTTTTGTTAGTTGGAGCGCTTAGTTTGGGTTTAGCCATACATAAAACAGGATTAGATGCTCAAATTGCTCAAGCATTACTCACGCAACTACAACCTTTAGGAATTATTGCTGTCATTTCAGGATTGTACCTCATAACGTCCTTGCTTACAGAAGTTATGTCAAACAATGCATCGGCCGCGCTTATGACTCCCATAGCACTTGCATTGGCTCACAGTTCTGGTGCAGATGTCCTTCCGTTTTTGGTTACAGTTATGATTGCAGCATCAGCTACATTTATGACACCAATTGGCTATCAAACCAACACTATGGTGTATAGTGCTGGAAACTATAAGTTTAAAGATTTTTTTAAAGTGGGCGTGTTCTTAAATATTATATTTTGGATCATTTCAAGCTTTAGTATTCCTTGGTATTTTGGATTGATTTAAAATAAATCAAACAAGTCATAAAAGCTGAAAGCCACGTACAAATTTAGTGCTGCAAAAAAAAATGATGGAAAAGATTGAATAAATGTATCCTTTATTTTTAGTCTTACTCCAAATCCTAAACTCATTAACACACTAAGTCCTAAAGCCGCTATAAATCCCAAAAGCGGAATAAAGTAAAATCCCAAGGCTAAACCTACCGCTCCCAAGACTTGAAAAAAACCGGTGAGCTGCCGCTGTTGAGATGATAGACCAAATCTTTTAAACTCCTCAAACATTTTAGGACTATAAAAGCAGCCTAATCCATAAAAGAAAAATGAAATACTAATAAATAAAATCAAGATTTGAAGAAGAATCATATTTACTTAAGGTGCTAAAATTTGAAAAGCTCCCAAAGGTAAGTTTCTTAAGACCCAAAACCCTAGGACTATCACTAAAATTAACCATGGAGCTGCATTGTGTTGTAATAGATTTTTTTTAGCTTGTTTTTTGATAGTGTTTACATAGTAAATATAAAACTTATACCCAATAATTAGAATAGCTAACAGAATCAAGAAGTTGTGTTTGAAACCCGTCCAAATGTTTCCGTGAAGAATTTCATGCAAGGCACGTTGTGAACCACATCCAGGGCAATGAAGACCTGTAAAGCTATGAAAATAACATTTTGGAGTATAAGCAAAAGTGTTGGGGTTGAAGTAAAAATAAAATATACCCAAAGTCAGAAAGACAATGGGTATACTTACTATCAAGAGAAGTTGGTCTCTATGTTTCATTCTATTACCTCTTACTAATCAAAACTTCAGCAATTTATTTATAAAATGCAGTTTACTTATTTATAAAAGAACTTGGCTTTTTGCATTCACTTCAAAGCTCATTAAGAATTCCTTTTTTCTAATTCACGCTCATACTCTCTCATAAATTCTTCTATAAAGGCTTCATCTATGAAATAATATAACACAACTGCTGATATGATCACCAAAACAATAACGGTAGCTAAAGTGACAATCCACCAAATTTTTGCATTTTTTGAGGCACGCTCTGCCCCCTCAATATCCCCAAGGTCAAATTTTGAGTTAACTTTAGACGCGTAAACAATACTTACTACACCAAAAATTGTAGCAGGGATAAAATTACATGTAATAACTGAAAGAACTGTAGAGATAATAGCCATAGGCATGTGGCTGTTGGGTTTAGCTCTTTGGTTTAGATTGGATTCCATAAGTCTAGTTTTAGTTTGTATAAAATTAACATTTCAAGTTAAACAACCAAAATTTTTGTAAAAATAAACTGGAGTGACCAGTAAATTCCTGTGATTATGATTGTGAAAATTTATAAAGTGATTGAAATTTTATAGAAAATCAACACAGTCAAGGTTAAGGAATTTACCTATCATACACCATATACTTTTGGATTTTAGAGATGTAAACATCTATCTCATTTTGCCAACTCGCTTTTATTTCTGCTGCTGTTTTTCCTTGCTGAATTTGATACTGCAAGCTTGATGTTCCAGCCAGTTTGTTGAAAAAATCGTTAAAAAAAGAAGCTTGGTCTTGGGTATGTTGATACGCCAGAAGCAACCAGTCTAGATTTAAATAATTAAGTTCGCTTTCATTGGTCAGGTTTTTACCATAACATAAACTGTTTTCATGTTTGGGATATTTAGCACCATCCATGGATTGCGGTGTAAACTCAAACTCAAAAATTGAAGGGTTCAAAAACGGAGAACCAAAAACCTGAAATTGAAGGGAAGTACCCCGACCCGCATTGACGTTAGTGCCTTCAAAAAAACACAAACTCGGATACAAATTAACAGCTTTAGAGTTGGGAAGGTTTGGAGATGGTTTTATAGGTAAATCATATCTTAAATGCGTTGAATACCCTCTCATTTCAATGAGTTGTAAATCACATTGAATGCCATTTTTAAGCCACTGCTCACCATTAATCATCTGTGCATACTCTGCAATTGTTAATCCATGAACTACTGGTACTGGGTGCATACCCACAAAGCTTTTAAATTCTGCTTCCAAAACTGGGCCGTCAATGTAGTGACCATTTGGATTAGGTCGATCCAAAATCAAAACTGGAATATCTTGCTCAGCACAAGCTTCCATAATGTAGTGTAATGTGGAAATGTAGGTATAAAATCTAGCTCCTACATCTTGAATATCAAACACCATAATATCGATGTCTTTTAAATGTTCTGGAGACGGTTTTTTTTGGTCTCCATAAAGGGAGATAACTGGGAGACCAGATTTAGTATCAACGCCGTCTTTAATCACTTCACCAGCATCCGCTGTTCCTCGAAACCCATGTTCTGGAGCAAAAACTCTCTTGACCTGGACTCCTCGACTTAAAAGCGTATCCACTAAGTGAACGTGCTCTTCTTCAGAGGTGAAAATCACAGAAGTTTGATTACCTACAATTCCTACACGTTGGCCCTCAAGAAAATCTACGTAAGCTTCTGTTCTATTGGCAGCAACACCCAAATTAGAATAACTATCAGTTTTAATTTCTTGAGCGGAGCAGGAAATTAACGCCAAAAGAATAAAATAAACTGTATTTTTGAAGCTCTTTAAAACCATAGGTCAACTTGAATTTTGAATATTTTATTTCTAAACGGCTTGTCACCAAAACAGATGATAAAAGTAATATATCAGCACCGATAATTAAAATTGCAATTTCTGCTATTGCTATAGGAATTGTAATGATGTTTATTGCCATTGCTACAGGCTTAGGTCTACAAGAAAAGATACGGGAGAAAATAGCTACTTTTAATGGCCATATTATCATTAATAATTTCTCCAACAGTCAATCTACAGTCACAGACCATCCAATATCCATTAATCAAGACTTCTATCCAGAGTTTGAAGCCGTACCAGAGGTAGACCATATACAAAAAGTTGCTACCAAATATGGTATAATTAGAACAGAAACTGATTTTGAAGGTATTGTAGTAAAGGGTGTTGACAAGAATTACCGCTGGAGTTACTTAGAAGAGTATTTAATTGCAGGACAATTACCATCCTATGGAGAGAAAATAAGCACAGAAGTTTTGATTTCCAATTACCTAGCCAATCGGCTTGGTTTTGAAGTAGGAGATAAATTGATTGTTTATTTTTTGCGAGAAGACCAAGACCGCTTGCCACGATCAGTAGGTTTAGAAATTTCAGGTATTTTTGATTCAGGATTTCAAGAGTTTGACGAAACTTATATAATTGGGGATTTAAAGCAAATTCAACGTCTTAATAATTGGAATGATGACCAAATTGGTCAGTTTGAACTTTTTGTGAATGATTTTTCAAAGATTCAAGAGACTGGTTTCAAAATTTACAATGAAATCGATTCGTTTTTAAATTCGAATACCATTTTAGAATTGTATCCTTCCATTTTTGAATGGCTCAAAATGTTTGATTTTAATATTATCTTGATTATTGGGATTATGATTTTAGTAGCAGGTATTAATATGATTACTGCTCTGTTAGTGCTAATACTAGAACGTACACAAATGATAGGTGTCTTAAAAGCTTTAGGGTCTTCAGATTGGTCTGTGCGTAAAATATTTTTATATAACGCTACTTTCCTCATTGCGAGAGGTTTGTTTTGGGGAAATCTTATTGGTATTTCACTTTTACTAGTTCAAAAGTATTTTAAATTAATTCCATTAAATCCAGAAACTTACTATGTTTCTGAAGCCCCAATTTATATAAGTTTGGATTATATCATCATGGTCAATGCTGGTACGCTCATATTATGTTTACTTATGCTTTTAATTCCATCGTTCATCATTGCCAAAATCTCACCGGTCAAGGCTATGAAGTTTGAATAGACTCATATTAAAGCGAGTCTAATGCTAAATTCGCTTAATTTGACTATTACTTTTTTATCTTTGCATTACTAAAAATAACCTATGGATTATGCTGAAAATATCATTGGCACTATTGGAAAAACGCCAATGGTAAAGATGAATAAAATAGTAGAAGAAATTGACGCACTAGTGCTTGCTAAATATGAAACCTTCAATCCAGGTAATTCTGTAAAAGATAGAATGGCTTTGCAAATGATCGAAGATGCTGAAGCTTGTGGCGCATTAAAGCCTGGAGGTACAATAATAGAAGGAACTTCGGGGAACACTGGTATGGGGCTTGCTTTGGTTGCTATTGTGAAAGGCTATAAAGTGGTTTGTGTACTTAGCGATAAACAAAGTAAAGAAAAGATGGATATTTTAAAGGCAGTGGGCTGCCAAGTTCATGTCTGCCCAACTGACGTGGCTCCAGATGATCCACGTTCTTACTATTCCACATCAAAACGATTGGCACAGGAAACACCCAATTCTTGGTATGTCAATCAATATGATAACCCGTCCAATTGTAAAGCTCATTTCAAAACAACTGGTCCTGAAATTTGGGAACAAACCGACGGAAAAGTGACACATTTTGTAGTAGGCGTTGGAACTGGTGGTACCATTTCTGGCGTAAGTAGTTTTTTGAAAATGAAAAATCCGAACATCAAAGTTTGGGGAATTGACACATACGGTTCTGTATTTAAAAAATACCATGAAACCGGTATTTTTGATGAAAATGAAATCTATCCTTATGTGACTGAAGGTATTGGTGAGGATATTTTACCTCTAAACGTTAGATTTGATGGTATTGATGGATTTACTAAAGTTACCGATAAAGACGCAGCAGTTTACACGCAAAAGTTAGCCAAAGAAGAAGGTATGTTTTTGGGTAACTCTGCAGGTGCAGCAGTTAAAGGTCTCTTGCAGCTAAAGCAGCACTTTAAGAAAGATGATGTTGTGGTTGTTCTATTTCATGACCACGGAAGCCGTTATGTTGGCAAAATGTTTAATGACAACTGGATGCGAGAAAAAGGTTATATCGATTAAATTTAATTTCTATGTCAAACGCAAAAGCCCTTGAAAATAAATCAAGGGCTTTTTTCATTGAATCTGACGGAAATTCTATTACTTATCAATAATAGAATTTAAGGTTGAACTAGGTCGCATACGTTTGGTGACTAACTCCTCGTCTGGAAAGAAGTAACCATTAATTTCTTGTGAGCTTCCTTGAGCTTTTAGTAACTCCTCATTAATTTTATCTTCATGATCTTGAAGGTATTGAGAAACCTTCTCAAATTCAGCCTTGAGAGTGCTATCTTCATTCTGCTCAGCTAGTGCTTTTGCCCAATATAAAGCTAAGTAGAAGTGAGTCCCTCTGTTATCAATTTCATTCACTTTTCTAGAAGGCGACTTGTCATTCTTTAAATATTGACTATTAGCAGTATTCAAGGTTTTAGCAATTAGTTTTGCCTTTTCATTATTGGTTTTATCAGCAATATCTTCAATAGATACCGCAAGTGCTAAAAATTCTCCTAAAGAATCCCATCTCAAGTGACCTTCATTTACAAATTGTTGAACGTGTTTTGGAGCAGAGCCACCAGCACCAGTTTCATATAAACCGCCGCCTGCAAGCAAAGGAACTATAGATAGCATTTTTGCACTTGTACCAAGTTCTAAAATCGGAAACAGGTCGGTTAAGTAATCTCTTAAAACATTCCCTGTAACAGAAATAGTGTCTTTACCTGCTTTCACTCGTTCTAACGTATATTGCATAGCTTCTTTAGGACTCATAATTTGAACTTCCAAATCTGTCAAGTCATGTTCTTTTAAATAAGTTTGAACTTTTTTGATAAGGTTTGTATCATGTGCTCTATTTTCATCTAACCAAAATATTGCAGGATTGCCTGTGTTTTTTGCACGTCTTACCGCTAAACCAACCCAGTCTTTGATAGGTAAATCTTTGGTTTGGCACATTCTCCAAATATCTCCAGCTTCTACTTCATGAGACATTAAAGCATGACCTTCTTGGTCCAAAACATCAATACGGCCATCTTTTGGAACAATGAAAGTTTTGTCATGAGATCCGTATTCTTCAGCTTTTTTTGCCATCAGACCTACGTTAGATACATTTCCCATAGTCTTTACATCAAATGCACCATGCTTTTGACAAAACTCTATGACTTGCTGATAAATTCCAGCATAACTGCGGTCTGGAATGACAGCTTTCATATCTTGAGTTTTATCATTTCTATTCCACATTTTACCGCCAGATTTCATAGCTGCTGGCATAGAAGCATCAATAATAACGTCACTAGGAACGTGTAAATTAGTAATGCCCTTAGAAGAATCTACCATGGCTAAATCTGCTTTTTGCTCATAGATAGCTTCCAAATCTTTTAGAATTGCATCAGATTTTTGTTTTGGTAATTTCGAAATTTTACTGTAAACATCTCCAAGACCATTGGTTGGGTCAACGCCAATTTCATCAAACTCAGCTTTGTATTTGCTGAAGACTTCTTCAAAAAACACAGTAACAGCATGTCCAAAAATGACAGGATCTGACACCTTCATCATTGTAGCTTTTAGGTGAATTGAAAATAAAACACCTTGTTTCTTTGCGTCTTCTATTTGTTCAGTTAAAAATGTTCTCAATGATTTCACACTCATTACAGATGCGTCTATAACTTCACTTTTCTCAAGTGGTGTAGATGTTTTCAAAACAGTTTGAGCTCCATCTTTGTCTACGTGAACTATTTTTACATCGTCTTCATTTTCTAAAACCACAGACTTTTCACTACCATAAAAATCACCACCAGACATGGCAGAGACATGAGATTTTGAATCTGAAGTCCACTCTGCTAATTTATGAGGGTGAGCTTGAGCATACTCCTTGACGGGTTGAGCTACACGCCGATCAGAATTGCCCTCTCTTAGTACAGGGTTTACAGCACTTCCAAGAACTTTAGCATAACGCTTTTGAATGTTTTCTTCGTCTTTATTTTTTGGATTTTCAGGAAAATCAGGTACTTTATAGCCTTTGTCTTGAAGCTCTTTTATAGCAGCTGTTAATTGTGGAACAGAGGCACTTATATTTGGTAGTTTAATGATATTAGCTTCAGGTGTTTTGGCCAGCTTTCCTAAGTAAGCAAGATGGTCATCAACTTTTTGATCATCTGTAAGAAAGTCATTAAAATTAGCAAGAATTCTAGCTGCTAATGAGATATCTCTAGATTCGATATTTATGCCAGCACTTTCAGTAAAGCGGCGAACAATTGGAAGGAACGAGTAGGTGGCAAGAGCCGGTGCTTCGTCTGTTTTAGTGTAGATAATTTTGGTATTTTGATCTCCCATGTGTGTGTATTGTTTTTTTGAATTAATTATACATTATTGAACCTTTCAAATATAAAGATTCTGTTTATAAAAACCTTGTTATACAGGTTATAAGCCTGTTAAAAACTGAAAAACCTTCTATCCAATTGGATAGAAGGTTTTCTTGAATATGAAAATTAAACTTAATTTGTTCTCTTTTCTTTAATTCTTGCTTTTTTACCAGTAAGGTTTCTAAAGTAATAAATTCTGGCACGTCTAACGCTTCCTCGTTTATTTACCTCAATTTTTTGGATGGCTGGCATATTGATTGGAAAAATCTTTTCAACTCCAACGGTTCCACTCATTTTTCTAATTGTAAATGTCTTGGTAGCTCCAGAACCTTTTACTTGAATTACAACTCCTTTGTAGAACTGTGTACGTGTTTTTTGACCTTCTTTAATTTCGTAGTAAACCGTGATGGTGTCTCCAGAAGAAAATTTTGGAAAATCTTTCTTTTCTACAAATTCATCTTGAACAAATTTTACTAAATCCATTTTATTTTAGTTTTGCTTTTACCTAAACCAACATTCACGGATTTCGTCAGAGGTTGATTTAGAGTTTGCAAAAATAAATAAAAATTAAGATTATACAACTTTTCTTCTTTTAATCTTCTAATAAATCTGGACGTCTATCTTTAGTTCGCTGTAGCGCTTGCTCATCTCTCCAGTCATCTATTTTTTTTTGATGTCCACTCAAGAGGACTTCCGGCACCTTCAAGTTTTTATATGTGGACGGTCTAGTGTAAATTGGAGGGGAGAGTAAATTATCCTGAAATGCATCTGTAAGTGCAGAGGTTTCATTGCCCAAAACACCAGGAATCAGCCTTATAATGGAATCACAAAGAACCGCAGCGGCCAATTCTCCTCCAGAGAGCACATAGTCACCAATTGAAATTTCTTTAGTAATAAATAAGTCTCTTACTCTTTGGTCAACTCCTTTGTAATGACCACAAAGCATAATTATATTTCCCTTTAAAGACAACTGGTTGGAGATACTTTGGTTTAACACTTCTCCGTCTGGCGTAAGGTAAATCACTTCATCGTAATTTCTTTCGCTTTGGAGTTTAGAAATGCATTTGTCTATAGGCTCTACCATCATCACCATACCTGCACCGCCTCCATATTGATAGTCGTCTATTTGTTTATAGCTGGATGTAGTGTAGTCTCTAAGATTATGAAAACAAATTTCAACCAGATTTTTTTCTATAGCTCGTCTTAGAATAGAGGCCTCAAATGGACTTTTTAGCAAGTCAGGAACTACAGATATAATGTCAATTCTCATAAAATAATTTGGATGTGAAATTCAATTCCAACTCAGAGAGGTGCAATGCTATAAAGCGTTTAAAGGTTTATTTTTGGCTACCTTTATTTGATTTTTGATTTTTATTCTTTTCATCTTGTAGTTGTCTTCCTAGCTTCTGTTGTTTTTCCAAAGCAACACGTCTGTAATTCTCATAGTCTGCATCAAGATTTTTGAGGTTTTGCTTTGCTTCTTTCGTTAATAAATTACTTCGGTTAAATTTAAAAATGAAGAACAATAACAACAGCACAAGAACAATAATGATAGACCAAACTAAAAGATTATAACCAGACTTAGAAAACGAAGTGCCTAGAAAATGAATTTTATCTTTTTCGTTTTGTAGCTCATCAAAATTTGAGTTTAATTCTAGAAGTTCTGTATTTAAGGACTGAATATTCTCATCTTTGGAGGAAATGCTGTCTTTTAATAGTTTAATTTCAGTATTCAACAAGGATAACTCATCTGAGGCTAATTTGATAGCCTCATTTATTTTAGTCTTTTCAATAACCTTATACTTTTCATAGTTATTGGACTTATCTACCACGTTTTGAAGCTGCTCTATTACTGTTGGTTCTTCGGTTTCAGGAGTATTGTCTAATTCTTCT
Organism: Psychroflexus sp.; assembly: GCA_003565575.1. Lineage (GTDB taxonomy): Bacteria > Bacteroidota > Bacteroidia > Flavobacteriales > Flavobacteriaceae > Psychroflexus. Next base: position 14,296 of record PXBV01000144.1, read on the forward strand.
TGAGCTATTGATGATAAAGAAAAGATTAAAAGACCAAAGAGAAGACTGATAAATTTCATAAGAAGCTATTTTCTGCAAAAGTATTTAAAAGCATTGAATAAGAATCGATTTAAAAATAAAAAAATCCTTAATTGCTTAAGGATTTTTGACATTAATAATAAGTGAATCGCCTTACATTAGATATGTATTTAGCCAGCCTTATCACTTGATGACTGTAGCCAAACTCATTATCGTACCAAACATAAAGCACTACAGAGGTGGTGTTGTTATCTGAAATTGTAGCATGGCTGTCAAATATTGCTGGCGCAGAAACACCAACAATGTCTGAGGACACAAGCTCGTTGTCTAAGGAGTATTTAATTTGCTCTACCAATTCACCAGTTAAAGCTGCATTTTTAATGTATGCATTGAGTTCTTCTCTGTTGGTTTTTGTTTTTAGGTTTAAATTTAAAATAGCTAAAGAACCATTGGGTACTGGAACTCGTATAGCATTGGATGTTAATTTGCCTTCCAATTGGGGTAAGGCTTTAGAAACAGCTTTTCCAGCTCCAGTTTCTGTTATAACCATATTAAGTGCAGCAGCTCTTCCACGCCTGTATTTGTTATGAAAATTATCTACTAGGTTCTGGTCATTAGTATAAGCATGAATAGTTTCTAAATGTCCATGCTCCACTCCAAAATGATCTTCAACAACTTTTAGAATAGGGGTAATAGCATTGGTGGTGCAGGAAGCTGCAGAAAAGATAGTTTCCTTTTTAATGTCATAGTTTTTATGATTTACACCATGAACAATATTAGGAATACCTTTGGCCGGAGCAGTGAGCAAAACTTTCTCTACACCTTTGGACTGAAGATGCCGCTCCAGGGCTTCTTTATCCCGAAAAACTCCTGTGTTGTCTATAACCAAAGCTTTTTTAATACCATAAATAGTATAGTCTATATCTTCTGGCTGTTTAGCAGAAATGACTTGAACGGTGGTATCGTTGATAATCAAAGAAGAGTTTTTAAAATCAACTTGTACCGTACCATTAAAGTCGGCGTGGATGGAATCGTTTTTCAACAATGAAGCCCTCTTCTCTAAAACGTCTTTTGTAATTTCCCCACGAGTTACGATAGCTCTAAGTCTCAATTGATTGCCTTTACCTGTTTTAGCCATCAATTCTCTAGCTACAAGTCGCCCAATTCTACCAAACCCATAAAGAACAACGTCTTTTGGGGTAATGGATTTAAAATGTTCTGCTTCTTTGAGTTTGTCGGTGATAAAGCTCATAGCATTTTGATGCTTGTTAGCATCTTGCAGGTATTCAAAAGTTAGTTTACCAATATCTAGTTTGGATGGTGGTAAATTTAGATTTTTTATAGCTTCGGCAACCTCTGTAGAATCAAAAATCGAGATTGGCTTTGCTACAAACTTCCCAGCATACTCATGAAGTTTTAAAATTTCACCAACGTTTTGGTTGATAAGTGGGTTTCTAAACAGCACCAGTTCTATGGATTTATCGTACCAAAGCTGATTAACAATACTGATAAATTTTACTGAAGCCCGACGTCTATCAGCTTGAAAGGATAATTCCTTTTCATACACTTGTGATGGATTCATTATGGAATTGAATTTTAATTTTTTTGCAAAAGTAGGAAACTAAATCGTTTTCGTAAAAGCAATTTTGATAATTATTTATTTTAGTCAATTGGGTTTAGCTATTTACATTTTTGATTATTGAATGCGATAAAAAATTAGAGAATCAGCGGTAAAGATTTTCCAAATCTAAACTCTAAATCAGGCTTATTTCCCTGTAAATATTCAGGCTTTAACCCAAAATAATATTTTTTGAAAAGCATATTGTAAATCCTTAAATTCAAGATACTTTTGTATGATTATTAATTTAAAAAAATGACAGAAATAATTGCTTTTGGAATTTTATCATTCACCACATTCTTTACAATTATCAACCCACTAGGAGTCATGCCTATTTTTATGACCATGACCTCTGAGTTGGATGCAGCCAGTCGAAAATCTACAGCCAAAAAAGCGATTTTGGCTTCATTTGTTACAATTATCATTTTTGCATTTACAGGTCAAGTTTTATTCAAGTTTTTTGGAATTTCTGTCAACAGTTTTAGAGTAGTAGGAGGAGTCATTTTCTTCTTGATGGGTATGGATATGCTCCAAGCGCGATTAGGCAAAGTGAAAGTACAGGAAGCAGAAATCAAAACTTACGTGAATGATATTTCTATCACTCCGTTAGCCATTCCCATGATTTGTGGGCCTGGAGCCATCACCAATGCTATTGTTTTGATGGAAGATGCGGCTACATTTGAACTTAAACTCATTTTAATTGGGGCCATTGTTTTGGTAATGAGCATTACTTTAAGCATTTTGCTAAGCGCTGGAAAAATCATCAAATTATTAGGGCAAACTGGTAATAATGTAATGATGCGGCTTATGGGTTTAATTATTATGGTTATTGCTATTGAGTTTTTTCTATCAGGTTTTAAGCCTATTTTTCAAGATATCATTTCTGGTCAATAAGCTCTCAGTATTATATATTAAACCATTAATGGGCAATACTTAAGAAGAATCTAGCTATTTTTTATTTCTGCTGAATTTGAGGCAGACTGCTAGGATTTGAGTAGCTACAAATCAACATCGCGTTAATATGCAATTTTGATGCGTATGCCCAGCGCATCGGTGTGATTTTTATCTTCTAGGCAATGCATTGGGTTGGTAGAGGTGTTCAGGTTGCACACGCATAACACCATAGCATCCAAAATATCATCGGGTTTTACTTTTGATTTTGGAAAGGATTTGGTGATATTTTTGTAAACCGATTCAAGCTGGGGATGTTGGTGGGTAAGCAATAGAAAACGCTCTTCAAACCCATCTTTGGTAGACTTTTTAGTCTGGATTACTTCTGAATTATTCAGGTGTTTAAAACATATTTCTGGGTGACTTTCATAAAGTTCTAAATCATTAGATTTTATCGTCATGAATTGGTCTACTTCCTTAATTTTTTTTGAAATATTGTAACTTTGAATGGAGATGCTTTTGCCTAGAATGGTTTTGTTTATAGTTCTGGCTTTATCATAATCTGAAGCATAAATGGCTTCTCGGCAAGCAGGTGAAAAAATGGTAGAAGACCTACTTTTTAGTGTTTGACGCATTGTTTTCTCAATGGTTCTGGTAAAGCTTTGAGAAGACAAGCCAACAGGAATATCGATGTAGATTCTATCCATATTGGGATGTAGTTTAACTAGGTCCCTGATAGAGGACACTACTTCAAACGAAAACCCACCTTTATCATGTAAGACCACAACCCAACCAGAGGGACAAGAATCCATTCCTGCTAATTTCATAGCGAAAGTGTATTTATTATTTGCATTCAAGTTGATTTTTTTTTAAAACGTTCACGAAAACTTCTACTAATTGGAATAGTTAAGGCTTGAACTAAATTATTCAATAGCATCTGCCTACACAGACGAAGTTTTTGGTTAACTCCAAGGTTTCTAGTTGAAGCCTTGTTGAACATGCATAAAACGTGAACAAATTCAACCTAAAAAAAAGCCAGCTTGAAATTTCTAACTGGCTTATCGTTTTTTTTAAACTTATATATGCAATGCTCGATCACCAGTTGCGGCAAGGGCAGCTTCTTTCACTGCTTCGGCATAAGTAGGGTGAGCGTGGCTCATTCTTGCAATGTCTTCTGCACTAGCGCGGAATTCCATGGCAGTAACGGCTTCAGCGATAAGGTCGGCAACTCGTGCGCCAACCATGTGTACGCCTAGCACTTCGTCGGTTTTTTTATCTGAAAATATTTTCACAAATCCGTCAATATCACCGCTTGCTCTAGATCTACCCAAGGCACGCATAGGAAATTTACCTGTGTTAAATTCGATATTTTCTTCTTTTAGCTGGTCTTCATTTTTTCCAACAGAAGCCACTTCTGGCCAAGTATAGACTACGTTTGGTATCAAATTATAATCGATGTGCGGTTTTTGTCCTGCAATCACTTCGGCAACAAACGTGCCTTCTTCTTCTGCTTTGTGAGCTAGCATTGCGCCATCGATCACGTCTCCAATGGCGTAAATATGTTCTGTAGAGGTTTGAAGTTTATTATTGACTTTGATTTTGCCATTATCTTTTAGCTCGACACCAGCTTTATCAGCATCTAAGCCATCTGTATATGGGCGTCTCCCCACAGATACTAGGCAATAATCGCCTTTAAACTCTACTTCTTTACCATTTTTATCATCAGCTTTTACAATGACTTCATCGCCTTTGCGCTCAACAGATTTTACCTGATGAGACAGCATGAATTTTGTTTTTTGTTTTTTCATGGCTTTCATCAATTCCTTGCTTTGGTCTTTGTCCATGCCAGGTATGATGCGGTCCATGTATTCTATAACGGTCACTTCGGCACCCAATCTTTTATAAACTTGGCCTAACTCAAGGCCTATGACACCACCGCCTATCATGATGAGCTGTTTTGGGATTTCTTTGAGAGAAAGCGCTTCGGTAGAAGTAATTATACGCTCTTTATCAATCTCTATAAAAGGGAGAGAAGAGGGCTTGCTTCCTGTGGCAATAATGGTGTTTTTAGCTTCAATTTCGGTTTCTTTTCCGTCGTTATCAGTTATGATAATATGGGTTTTGTCTTTAAACGAACCAACACCTTGATAAGAGTCGATGTTGTTTTTATCCATGAGGAAGTCAATTCCTTTCGTGGTTTGCTCAACCACGCTAGATTTTCGCTTCATCATGTTTTCTAGATTTACTTTTACTTCACCAGAAATATCGATGCCGTGTTCTTCAAAGTGCTTGATGGCATCTTCATAATGGTGAGAAGAGTCAAGCAAAGCTTTGGAAGGAATGCAGCCTACATTTAGGCAGGTACCTCCTTTGGTAGCATATTTTTCTATAATTGCGGTTTTCATTCCTAGCTGTGCACAGCGGATAGCTGCAACGTATCCACCAGGACCAGAGCCTATCACGGCTACATCGTATGTATTCATAAAGCGAATTTTAATTAAAGTAAATACAAATTTACACCTTCTTGAATAAAAGCCAATTGAAACGCTTCAAATCCTTGTTAAATTCTCTAAGATTTATCAAGTATTAATTTAGTGCGTTTTAGAGGTTTTAATACATTTACTCAGATTTAAGTTTTGGCTCTTAATATGGAGTTGATGTAGTAGTTATTTGATAAAACTCTAGCTTAATTTTGTGAAATAGGTTTCAAAATTGTAACATTACAATCTGTTTCAAAATCAAATCATGAGTGATTCCATAAATGCATCAGGAAAAGAATCTAGAAAACATAAGATAAAACTAAACCTTTGGCAGGCCCTATTGCCTGTGGTTTTGCTTGTAGGCATGCTTGCGTATAATGTATTTGTTTATGGAGATGATTCTTTGGATGGTTCTAACCAATTTATATTATTGCTCGGAGCAGCAGTTGCAGCCATAGTAGGAGTTTCTAAAGGTGCAAAGTTTCAAAATATGATCGAAGATGTGGCTAGAAATTTAAAATCTACAACAGAACCTGTTTTAATTTTATTGATGGTGGGTGCATTGGCTGGAACTTGGCTTCTTAGTGGTATTATTCCGACCATGATTTATTATGGCTTACAGATTTTGAACCCTACCATTTTCTTGGCTGCTTGTGTTGTGATTTGCGCTATCATATCTGTTGCTACGGGCAGTAGCTGGACTACTTCCGCAACAGTGGGTATTGCCTTAATAGGTATAGCAGATGCATTGGGAGTTTCTGTGGGTATGACCGCTGGAGCTGTGCTTTCTGGTGGGTATTTTGGGGATAAGCTGTCTCCAATGAGTGACACTACCAATCTTGCTCCCGCCATGGCAGGGACAGACTTATTTACACATATAAGGTATATGACAATCACAACTGTACCAACTATTGTGATAACGCTAGTTGTTTTTGTCATCATCGGTTTGAATTTGGATACCGCTGGGCAGACAAATCCAACAG
>PXBV01000067.1 GCA_003565575.1 Psychroflexus sp.
CTTCTCCACTGGCGAAAAAGAAATATAGTGATGCATTAACCAATGTGCCAAGTGAGCCCCAGGCTTATCTCAAAGCTGTAAAAGCTGCTAAAATCGTCATTTATACCAGAGGCTTGGCTAATTCACCAGCCTGGAAAATGGCAGAATACCTTTCTCAGGGAAAAGTCATCATTGCTGAGCCTCTTACGGCGGAATTGCCTGTTCCATTGGAACATGGTAAGGAAGTCTTATTTTTTAAAACCGATGATGAATTGGTGAGTCACATCAATTTAGTTTTGAAAGATGAAGTACTTCAGGAGCACTTATCCAGAAATGCTAGACGTTATTTTGAGCAACATGTACATCCTGTAAAAACCATAGAACGCATCTTTTCCTTTACTTTGCAGCATGCATAAACTATTTGTCCATCACCGTTCGCCTCACCATTCCAATTACTCTGGCTATGCTCAACTCTTAACATATGTGGAAGGTAAAGTCATTGATGGAAAGGAGTCTAAAATTCCTTATAAATTATCTAAATACTTATCCAGCAGAAAATCTAACGAAGCAGGGAATTATGACAGCAGTAGTGTGCAAAAAGAGCTGGAGCTCTTTACATCCCTTAAAAAAACCGCTAAGGAAAAATGCATGGTGCACTACCTCAATGCAGAGCGGGACATCCGTTACAATCTAAAGTTTAAAAAGAATTATCCAAATACCAAGTTTATAGCGACTTTCCATAAAACGCCAGCTTTTTTAAAAGAACGCATTACTGAGACTAAGTATCTAAAAAAATTAGATGGGGCAATTTGTGTGGGAGAAAATCAGGTGGAGTTTATTAAAGAATGGCTTGATTTAGAACAAGTAGAGTTTATACCTCATGGTGTGGATACAGATTTTTTTAAACCCGACAAAGAAGTGGAAAAAAAGAATCAACTTTTATTTGTTGGACAACACCTAAGAGATTTTGATTTGCTCAATTGGGCTTTTCCTAAATTAGAAGCTTATGATCCAGACTTGAAAGTAATTGTAGTAGGGATTCCCTCAGCGCTAAAAAAAGTGATAAAGACTAGTAATGTGACCAAACTTTCTGGAGTAGGCGATGATGAACTAAAACGTTTATACCAAACTTCTAAAGTGTTGTTTTTACCTCTTAAAGATTCCACCGCTTGTAATTCTTTATTAGAAGCTATGGCTTGTGGATTACCGGTTGTTACCAATAATATAGGAGGAAATAAGGCTTACTTAGAAGGTACTGGTTCCTGTTTTGAAAATGATAGAGAAGTTCTTTTTCAGGAAGTCATTAAGCTTTTAGAAAATAAAGATATAAGAGATAGGCAATCAAGCTTATTAAGGGAAAAAGCTTTGGAGTTTGAATGGGGAGTAGTAGCAGAGCGAATTAATGATTTTCATAGTAAAGTGAAACAGTCGTGATTCAAAAAGTTGTGAGTCAAGAGTCAATTAGTTTTGATTCAATTAGTCGAAAACACAAATATGTAAGACAACAAAACAATGACTCTTTGAACAATGACTCTTTGAACAAATTGAAAATTGTCATCTTTGATGGTTCATTTGAAACCACTGCTTTTATAAGAAGATTAGTAAAAGGTTTAGTTAAGGCAAATCATGATGTTTACATATTTGGATTTAATGAAGTATTAAAAAATCCCGTTCATGGAGTTAATTACATTGCTTTAGGCGATAGTCAGAACAATTGGAGTTTTTTTTTAACAAGTTTAAAGTGGGGGTTAAAATCCAAAAGAATAATACATTACTTAAACTTACTTATCAAAGGAAATAAGTCAACACTAAAAAGAAGAAATTTAGATGCCGCAATAAATTTTCTAGAACCCGATATTATTCATGTGCAATGGGTGTCACATATTTCTTTATTTGAAAAACATTTAGCTGAAAATAAGTTTAAATTTGTTTTATCCCAACGTGGTTATCAAACCAATGTACGTCCCTTTGTAAATGCCGAAAATTTTGCCTATCTGCAAAAATGGCTACCAAAGTTTAGTGGATTTCATTCAGTTTCTAAAGCTATTTCAGATGTTGGAAACCAACTATATTCTTCAACAAGTAAAATAGATCAAGTGGTTTATACAGGATTGGATTTAGAAAAGTATGATTTTCAGTCTGATGTGATCAAAAACAACACCTTACAGATCATGTCTGTTGGACGCCCACACTGGATCAAAGGCTATGATTATGCCATTAAAGCCTGTTCACTATTGGATCAGCACGGTATTGATTTTAGATATACTATTGTTGGGGCTTCAGGGGATGAAGAATTATTGTTCTTAATCAACGACCTTGGTTTGCAGGATAAGGTTGAATTAACCAATAAACTACCACAGCAAGAAGTATTTCAACTAATAAAACATGCAGACGTTTTTCTGTTGTCCAGCATCGAAGAAGGCATAGCCAATGTTGCCGTGGAAGCAATGGCTTTAGGTACTCCTGTTATTTCAACAGATTGCGGAGGAATGCAAGAATTAATTACACATGAAAAAGAAGGCTGGATTGTCCCAACACGTGATGCAGAAGCCATGGCACATCAGTTAATTGAATTTAGTCAGTTACCTAAGGAGAAAATAGAGGAAGTAAAATCAGCTGCTCGTAAAAAAGTAGAACAACAACATAATGAACTGCAGATGGTGGAGGGGATGTTGGAATTATATGAAAAAGTATAATGAGCGAGATTCTAGTATCAATAAGTTGCATAACCTACAATCATTCAAAATACATTGAAAAATGTTTGGAGGGTTTTTTAATGCAGAAAACTAATTTTAAAATTGAGGTCTTGATTCATGATGACGCGTCAACCGATGGTACACAAGAAATTATCAAAACTTATCAAGAAGAACATCCTGATATTATAAAGCCTATTTTTCAAAAAGAAAATCAATACTCAAAGGGTAAAAAGGGTTTTAATGCTAAATACAATTACTCAAGAGCTCAAGGCAAATACATCGCTCTCTGCGAAGGAGATGATTATTGGACAGACCCTTTAAAATTACAAAAGCAGGTTGATTTTTTAGATGCTAATACTGGCTATATTTTATGCTTTACAAATTGTTCTACAATTGACAAAAATGGAACATTACGAAATCCTAAGTTTTTGAAATATAATGAGGATAAATCTTTCTCAGAAAAAGATTTGATGTTCGTTGCACCAACCTTAACACGAGTTTTTAGGTTAAATTTACTTAAAAACATAAACAAAAACATTAATTACTATGAAGCTCCTGGTGATGCAATAATGCTAATTAATTTATTAAGAGAAGGTAAGGCTAAATATTTAAATTTTATTTCAGGGAATTATCGGAAACATAACGAAGGAGTTTGGACGAGCCTTGACAGAGTATCAATTAGGAAAAGTAAGTTTGAAATAGCATATTATGGTTTTAGAACCTCTAATAAAAACATTAAGTTGTTGTTTTTAAAAAAAGTTTTGCTAGAGTTATCAAAACTTAATGTTGAGGATAGATATAATTACAGACTAAAACATGATAAGTTCATTTATCATTACAAAAACTATATATCTTTAAGTTTTTACCAATTAATTATCTTAAAACTTTATTTTGCTGTAGATTATGCACAAGTAATATCAAGTAAAAATGTTTTCAGAATTCAATTAAGATTAATTAGATTCTTATGATTAGATTAGATTTTAAAAGATATAATCATTGCTAATAATAAAAACCCCCATCATCCCCACAAAACAAACCTTCGTCAAAATCAAAGGCGAGAAGAGGGAAATAGACTACAAAGCCATTTGCTTGTTTGCTGCAACGGGCTTTTTTTGGGATGATAGTACGTATTGGAAAGACACCAAAGTTTTACGCCCCGCAACCATAAATGAAATTGATGAAGAGGGTTATTTAGTTAGCTCTAAACCTTGGTTTAAGTGGTATTATGAGCCTAAACAACAATCTTTACAGACTTCGGTTGAGCAACATCAAAAGCTGTTAGAGCAAATTATTGATGAACAAATTGGAAATAAGCAAGTTATCTTGCCACTTTCAGGCGGTCTAGATAGTCGAAGTCAGGCAGTTACACTACATAAGTTAGGAAAAAAAGTAACATCTTATTCCTATTCATTTCAAGGAGGTTACAAAGAACACGCTATTAGCGAGCAAATCGCCAAAGCCTGTAATTTTGATTTTCAAGCTTTTGAAATTCCACCAAACTATCTCTGGAATAAAATTAATGAGTTAGCCGAAATCAATCAATGTTATTCCGAATTTACCCACCCACGCCAGATGGCGGTTTTGGAAGAGTTTAGGAAGATGCAAGGGGTTTTCTCCTTGGGTCATTGGGGCGATGTATTATTTGATAAAGGTGGAGATGAAGGCATTCAAGAAAAAGATTTAGTAAAATACATTCATAAAAAAGTCATTAAAAAAGGAGGTTTAGCTATAGCTAATTTGCTTTGGAAATCCTGGGAGTTAGAGGGAAGTTTTGAAGATTACCTTAGAGAAACCACTTACGAACTACTAAACCGCATCGACATTCAAAATACTTCCGCTAAAGTACGTGCATTTAAGTCGCTTTATTGGGCACCACGTTGGACCAGCATCAATCTAAGCGTATTTGAAGCCGCACATCCCATTACGTTGCCTTATTATGATGACCGCATGTGTCAGCTGATTTGCGAAATTCCAGAAGAACACCTGGCTAAGCGCAAACTACAAATAGAATATATCAAGCAAAACAATCTTGAAGTCGCCAACATCACTTGGCAAGACCAAAAACCGTTTAACTTAACCAACTTCCATAAAAATAAAGCCCCTTACAACTTGCCGTATCGCATTACCGATAAATTAAAGCGTGTGCTTCAGGAGAAGCTGGGAAAGAAATTTGTTCAACGCAATTGGGAGTTGCAGTTTTTAGGAGAAGAAAATAAAAAAAACTTAGAAAGCTATTTGTTTAACGAGCAGTTCAATCAGTTTGTTGATCAAAAAGTGGTCAAAGAACTTTACACTAAATTCCAAAACGAAGATCAGGTGTTTTATTCACATGCGGTGAGTATGTTGTTGACCTTGAGTGTTTGGGATAGGAGGAATTTAGGGTA
>PXBV01000325.1 GCA_003565575.1 Psychroflexus sp.
ACTACTGTGAAGGAATGTCACGAAGTTACGTTACAAATTCGTCCAGTCTTTTTTTTATGGTATGAAAACTTCTTCTTTGATGCAAAACGAACTGCCGTTAAAACTTGGAAGACAGCTTTCCTCAAAGCTGAGAGCAAATCGCTAGACCAGCTGCAATCTATAGAACGGATGCTCTGGTTACCTTTGCTTGTTCAGTTTCTTTTGCGCTTCAGCTACAAGTCAAGCAAAGACGTAGAGGGTTTTAGAAAATAAAATGAATCAAGCCTTATCAAGCAAAATATGTAGAGGTTATATAAATCTTCGCAGGTGCTGTGCAAAAAGCAAATCAAGCCTTATTCAAGCATTAAAAAATGGCTCGGTACCCGTTCCTACGTGAAAAAGGAAAAAAAGGGGGGGGTGTGAAAAAAAAAAAAAAAGGAGAAAAGAAAAAAGAAGAGAAGAAAGGGAGAGAATTTCTTTATAGGGCTATGTTCTGTGAAAAGACAAATTCAGAACAAGCCTAAACTGTAAGATTTTGCAAATAAATAAATATACCCTAATTTTCAGTATTAGTAACAATTACGCTGAAAATGATAAATTTTAATCTAAACGAAGCTTTTTTCTGGATTTTCATACATACCCTTTTTTTCTTTAATAGACTAATATTACAAGGCACCAATTTGAATTTCCTGAAATTTTAACAAATCAGAATGCGAGTATCGGTATTCAATAGAAACCTCTGTGTCAGTCGTTAAGCCAATAAAAGTAATTGTTTTTTGTAGCGCCGGTTTCTGTGCCGGTTTCACAATGTTCAGCCCGATGAGCCATTAGAGAAATAATAGGTGAAAACCAAAATGCCGAAAGTCGATAAGCATAGTAACTGTCATAGAAAATACAAAGCCTTAAGCACTTATACTGCCGAATTGAATTCTGAATACTGGAAATTTATAAAATGACACTTTGGATAATTACAGTTAGCCGTGATCTAGTATATATTTCGGAGACACTATTATGACTACAGAGGCCTATGGACAATGCTACTAAGGCACGATTGCGATATCAGCTTGAAGACGTTAAGGAAGTCTGAGTATTGCTAGTCTTTGCAAATTTTTCCATCAAAATAGATATGTTTAAAGTTCGTCGGGCTCGCTTACAAGAAATGCCAAAGTCTCGACCACTATGGTTCATTTTTCGAGATAGACCACAATTTGCACAAACCTTCTTCCAGTTTATCTTGGGGGCTTTGCGTCGTACTCTGTGGAGGGGAACTTCAAAAGTAATAATGACTGGAACCTTGTGCAGTGACGTTCTCAAAGGAGCATGAGCTGCATCTGGCATGACAGTGGCTGAAACGCGAAATTGTGCAAAGGTCTTGATTTTTACGGGATCAACAACTTTGTCCATGGATGCTGTTGCCATATTAAGGTGCATTGCTGTCTTCTTCAGTGCTCCTATGGGATATTTAAGATGCGTTCCAACACTTTTCAGTACATCTTTCACGGTTTCAGTCGTATTCATGTCTGCACAAGCTGGCCCTGTTTGCTTCCGGATGAATGCGCGAAAATGAATTGCCTGTTTAGGTCGCAGGTCCCAACTACCTATATTCTCCTTTCTTTTACACCATTGCTGGACACAGAAAACTGACCAATCCATTATCAACTTGTCGATGAACGACTCGACTACAGGATAAGCTAAACCTTTTCTCCATTCTTCAAAGGCCTTGATGTCATCACCGTGAAAAAATCTAGGTATGCCAAGTTTTCCACAAAGAAGAGTACACCATTTTATAGAAGTCATCTTGTACGTTTTTGCGTCTCGCTTAATGGATTGGTTCCTCAACATCGATTTGACTTCGTTTTTTAACTGGTTGGATACAACATTTTGCTTTTGCAAATGATCAAGAATTAGTTGCGCATTGCACGCCATCGGAATTGCTTCACAACCAGCCTGCATTTTGTCAATGTTTATGGGCAGAGTATGAAGTTGATTGTATAGTACTTCCTTGCTCTCGTGCAAAAAGATGCTGTTGACCTCGTGCATTCTCTCAGGAAAAATTATCTGTGCTGGAGCAACTTTGGATTTCTCGACGTCCCTGCGCGCGTTAAAGCTTTCAACGTGCCATAGCATCATTGCATTACTAAAAAGCGGGCCTACATATGACTTGTTTGCGTACAATGAGTTTAGTGTTCTGTGAAAAGATTCATTACTTCCTGTGGATCGAGCACAAGTCATTCCTTGCTGTGTTTTGAAAAAATCAGGCCCCTCAGCAGGATCTGAGAGACAATCATTTGATATGTGAAGTAATTGCCTATCGACTACTTTCTCAAAGTTTTTGCTCATTATGCTCAAGTCCAAGCGTGCAACGATTTCTCTCAGCGCAGCTATCACGATGTTCACTCTTTCTAGTAGAACTTTTGGCCTCGGAATAACCTTCTTCAGTTCATGTAAGTCACCTAGCAGTTTGATTTCTTCTTCGAACTCATCGTCTATGCCTGAGGAGTCAGCTGATTCATTCCTCACGGCTCTAACAGTGTTCGAATTTTTCAGTAGCGCTTTAAATTCGTTGTCTGTTGGCGCATACAGAGCTAAAGCCATCGCTCTAATGAACCATCTGTAGTGCTTGCTGTTCTTGCTGCACTCAAAAGCTTCAAACCAGCGTTTCAACCAATGGAAACCATCAAGCTTGATGGAAACACCCGGGAAAAGAGCATGTAGTTCCTTTTTCATGTCTTTTCTTCCACAGCACGTGTCGACATAAATCAACTTGATAGTTCTTTCTGTTGACATTTGCGCTAAAACATTCTTTAGTCGTCGTAAGTGTGAGCAAATTTCTTGGCTCCTCTCCTTACTGAACAACATGCTGGCTAAAACGCAGTATCCTGTTCCGGTTAGGACTGTTAGGCAGCCTTGGAAAAAATCAGGGTAGTCCGGTACGACAGTTTTTTTGCTTGGTTTGTAGCAGGTGTCTATCCTTAGAACCATTGTCTTTGTGTTCATTCTTGAGACAATACTCTGCAACACAAATGGAACTCGTTCGTAAAAAGTCGACATAAAAGACTGACTGATGACTTTTGGTGAAACCGGCTGGAAATTTTTGAGAGGATTAATCCTTTTAACTGCGTTTGCAATGAAGTTAGAAGCGCACATCTGATCTATATGTGGTTTTGACGGTGGCGTTGAATGTGCACACTCGGGCTGGGCTGTTTCTTTTGCTGCGTCGAATTCCTTCCTCATTTTTCTCCACCAGAATTGGATTTCTGCAGCTTTCACAGGTGCAAGGAAAATTTTGGCTTTTCTCCTCCAGAGACGGGCTTGAAGCACAACCTTGTAGTAATGTTTCCTAAATAAAAACAAACGAATCAAAAATCTAATGCTTTCATATTTGCACGCACGGTTGAAGTACTTGCCTTTGTCTTGGCCTATTAAAACCGAATTGAAATAGGCGTTCATACAGGCCGTTCCCGCTTGTCGCCTTATTTAAATTCAACGAAGCTAAACTTTCAACATTTCTAATGCCACCTGCTCTGAGCCTGTCTTTTAGAGCACGTGGCATCGACAAAACGCGATTCAGTGAGTGCTTTGAAAAGAAGATTTTCTTACTTATTTTTTTTAGACGCCTTTGCTCATTTCTGGATTGCTGCTGGAAAGCTCTTCCCAAAGAAACTTGACTTTTTCTCTTAAAACTAGGGATCTTCACGTTGAGCTTCAAGTACTCATTACTAACAGCAATCTCATGATCTTGATAGATGCTGTTTAATGTTGAGGTCATTTTTTTGACGCCCAGAGGTACTGTCAATTGGTAAAGCCAAAGACTTAATACGTGGGATAATACAAATTTTTTCCTTTCGACGAAAAGCTGTCGTGGAACGAATTTTTGGCAGTACCCATTTGTCTGGAGTCCACAATAACGGCATCTGTACGTTAGTGTATCGATATACAAACGACAGTCGATGTCGAGCAGGGCACGTGGTTTTTCGGCAAAGTTCAATGCTTTGAAAGTTCCAAATTTTTGACAGTTTGCGCAAAATAAGTTGGCCATTCCCCATTCTTTGTGAGGAATGTACAGGACCAACTTTGGAAGCATGCAAGCAACATGAGCATCTTGTCTGGAAAGTTGCAGATTAGATTCGGCGTATCCAAGTCTGCGACGGCTATCAACACTTTCAAGCTGTCCCGTTTTGTACTTGTCTCTCAACGACAAGAAAATTTGGTTTTGAAGCTCACTTAAATGAGTGTCCATATTATTTTAAATTTGAGCGTACTTACTTGAGCTGGGAATATTTTACCACTGCTTCACTAATAATTTTAATTCGTAAAGATTTCTTATCATGTGTTTAATTACTGGATAAAGGTAGACGTGACAGAACTTTTGTGGAGCTTTCTTCTCACGTGTTTAATTACTGGACAAAAGCCACGTAGACGTAAAAAAAAATTTCTGAAGCTTCGTCAGGATAGAAGTGAAAGTAGCTATCAAGTTGAGGACGCCTCGCTGAAAAAGGCTTATTCTTTATGAGCAAGTCCAACAAGACGAAAAGGTGCATACCTGTAAACCCGTTTTTAAGTTAAGATCAGGAATAACTAGCGTAGCCGAATAATTGGCGTAAGCACTCTCGGGGTTTCCACACAGGGTCATCACTTAGAGATTTCAAGCAGGAAACTTAGATAGTTACTTACAGGTTTTATCATAGATTTATTGCTCTTGATATGCCCGTTTGAGGAAAATTCTAATTTTAAAAGAACCGACATAATATTTAACGTTTTTTTCTAATCAATCTTCATGTTTTCACAGCAGAACAAAAATAGACCTAAGTTTTTGTTGCGCCGGTTCATGAAAACAAATGACTGTAGCCCTACGTAGAATAAAAAATAAAGTATTATAATTGGATAAAATTAACAATGCTCTTCAATAAAGTAATATTATTGGACATCTAAACCGGCGGCTAGGATCCCATACTAGTGCCGGTTTAGATGTCCAATAATATTACTTTATTGAAGAGCATTGTTAATTTTATCCAATTATAATACTTTATTTTTTATTCTACGTAGGGCTACAG
>PXBV01000384.1 GCA_003565575.1 Psychroflexus sp.
CTTAAAATAATGGATGGAACTCATTTTTCGCCAAAAAATATAGAGAATGGAGATTTTAAATATATCACAGCTAAAAATATAAAAGAAGGAAGAATTGATTTAAAAAAACTTTCTTACGTAACAAAAGAAGACCATTTAGCAATATATGCCAGATGTGACGTGAAAAAGGGTGATATTCTGTACATAAAAGATGGTGCTACTACAGGCAGAGCTGCAATTAATAATTTTGACGAAGAATTTTCACTATTGTCTAGCGTAGGTGTATTTAGAACTTCACATAATCTAATAATCCCAAAATTTTTAGAACATTATTTAAACGCACAGATAACAAGAAATAGAATGCTCAGCAATATCGCTGGAGTTGCAATAACAAGGCTAACACTTGTAAAACTTAATAACTCTGTATTTATCATTTGCTCACCAAAAGAACAACACCAAATCGTTAAAGAAATCGAATCCCGTTTGTCAGTTTGTGATGCTGTAGAGCAAAATATTAGCGAGAGTTTGGAAAAAGCTAAAGCCTTACGCCAGAGTATTCTTAAAAAAGCCTTTGAGGGTAAATTGTTAAGTGAAGAAGAAATTGCTCAATGCAAAGCTCAGCCCGATTATGAGCCAGCTAGTGTGTTGTTGGAAAAAATAAAAAAAGAGAAAAAGAAGTAGCTACTTGTGCAAAAATTGCAATAGTTGGAAAAAAATAGATGGATAAACAAAACCAAATAGAGATTTACAAAGCCAATGATGGTACTACTCAAATTAACGTACAATTTGAGCAGGATACGGTTTGGCTTACTCAAGCACAAATGGCAGAACTTTTTGAGACTACACCTCAAAATATTACCATGCATCTAAAAAGTGTGTACAAAGACCAAGAATTGGATGAAAAAGCAACTTGTAAGGATTTCTTACAAGTTCGAAAAGAAGGAACAAGAACCGTAAAACGAAAGCAGCTACATTATAATTTGGATTCCATAATCTCGGTGGGTTATCGTGTAAAATCTAAACGGGCAACACAATTTCGAATATGGGCAAATCGTGTTTTAAAAGACTATTTGGTAAAAGGATATGCCGTTAACGAAAAACGTTTGGCGCAAAAAGAACAAGAAGCCACAGCGTGGCAACATATTAATAGCAAGCGTGTTCATTACAAAATTCAGCTCCATAGGAGCGTCATATAATTAAAAATGGCAAATACATATACCCAATTATATTTCCACATAGTTTTTGCAGTAAAAGGCAGGCAAAACCACATTTCAAAAAAATGGAAAGACGAATTGTATAAATATATAACAGGCATCGTAACCAATAGGAATCAAAAAATGATGATTATAAATGGAATGCCGGATCATATTCATATTTTAGTAGGCACAAAACCAAATTGTAATTTATCAGATTTGGTTCGAGATATTAAAGCCAACGCATCAAAATGGATAAATGAGAAAAAATTTGTAAACGGCAAATTTGAATGGCAAACAGGATTTGGAGCTTTCACAATAGGTCAATCTCAAATCCCAAAAATCTTGAATTACATAAAAGCTCAAGAAGAACATCATAAAAAGAAATCTTTTAAAGAAGAATACATTGACTTTTTAAATGCTTATCAGATTGATTATAAAAATGAATATTTATTTACAGATGATTGATTTCGCTCCTATGGAGCTATTCATATTTCGCACCGCTGGTGCTTAATAAATCAACGAAACAAAACAACTATTAATATAACGCACCGCCGGTGCTATGAAAATAAAATGACAGACTCAACAATAATATCAAAAATATGGAACCTAGCCAGCGTACTACGTGATGATGGTGTAGGCTATGGAGATTACTTAGAGCAAATTACCTATTTGTTATTTCTAAAGATGGCAGATGAACTCAACAAGCCACCGTATAATAAGGGTTTAAAGTTTCCTAAGCTTAAAGATGTAGAAGGCAATGAAGTAGAAGACGCAGAAGTTGCTAATTGGGAAACCCTATCTAGCAAACGAGGAGCAGACTTAGAATCTTTTTATGTTCAATTACTAAGGACTTTATCTACAGAAAAAGGGACGCTTGGTCAAATCTTTACCAAAAGTCAAAATAAGATACAAGACCCAGCTAAACTTTTAAAAGTCATCAATCTTATAGACAAAGAAGATTGGTCGATGATGGGAGCAGATATCAAGGGTAAAATTTATGAAGGGCTTTTAGAAAAAAATGCAGAAGATACCAAAAGTGGCGCAGGGCAATACTTTACTCCTAGAGCATTGATAAGAACAATGGTAGCCTGTGTTCAGCCCAAACCTTTAAAAACCATTTCAGACCCTGCATGTGGTACAGGCGGTTTCTTTTTAGCCGCTTATGACTGGATAGTTGAGAATCACAGCCTAGACCGAGAAGAAAAAGAATTCATTAAAAACAAAACTTTTTATGGTAACGAAATAGTTGCCAACACCCGTAGAATGTGTTTAATGAATATGTATTTACATAACATTGGTGAAATTGATGGAGAATCATTTATAAGCCCAAATGATGCCTTAGTCTCAGATGATGGTACTCGGTATGATTACGTGTTGGCTAATCCACCTTTTGGAAAGAAAAGCACCATGACTTCAACTAATGAACAGGGTGAGGTTGAAAAAGAAGATTTAAGTTATAATCGTCAGGATTTTTGGGAGACTACTTCAAATAAACAACTAAACTTTTTACAGCACATAAAAACACAATTAAAAATTGATGGTGAAGCAGCTGTTGTTCTTCCTGATAATGTATTGTTTGAAGGAGGTGCTGGAGAGGAAGTGAGAAAGCAATTATTAAAAACAACAAACTTACATACCATACTAAGACTACCAACTGGGATTTTTTATGCACAAGGGGTGAAAGCCAATGTGTTGTTTTTTACTAATAAACCAGCAAGTAAAGAAGCTTGGACAAAAGAAATCTGGTTTTATGATTACAGAACAAACGTTCATCATACGCCTAAGAAGAGTCCAATGCGTGAAGAACATTTAAATGAATTTGTTGAGCTCTATAATGGGAAAAATATTAACAAAAGGGAAGAAACTTGGAGCGAAGATAATCAGGATGGGAGATGGAAAAAATATACTTACGACGAAGTCATTGCCAGAGATAAGACAAGCCTGGACATATTTTGGTTGAGAGATAAAAGCTTAACTGACTTAGAAAATTTACCTGACCCCGATATTTTAGCCAATGAGATTATGGAAAACCTAGAATCTGGACTAAATAGCTTTAGAAGCATTGTTGAGGTTATTCAAGAGGATGAAGAGTGAAAAGTTTATTCAAAATGTAGCCTTCCCCTTTTTAGGACGAGTCAAACATTCGATGCAACTTAGGAAGCAAGTGTTGAATACTCCCTCTGGCTTTACATGGACGGCTCTTTTATATCCATTCTTTATTTATTTTACTAAGTTTTCAATCTCAAACATCCAATTTACAACCAGAAAATGAATTATATTTAGCCAAAAGCGTATATTAGTCAAAAGCTTTTATGAGCTCAAATGATGTTGTAATTCTAATTCTATTTTCAAATGCATAACTCCCATTCAAGAAGAGATTTTGTAAAACACATGGCAATAGCTTCTGCAGGACTATCTTTAGCGCCAAGTTTGTCTTTCAGGGGAAACTTAACGGATGAAAAGGTGAAATTAGCCTTTATTGGTGTTGGCCTTAGAGGGACAGAACACCTTAAAAACGCACTTCTTCGCGAGGACGTAGACATTGTTGCGATAGGCGATACAGACCCAGACCGAATTGACCTTGCTTTGAAACTCATTAGCGAAGCAGGTTTTGAAAAACCAAAGGTATTTGATAAAAGCGCTTATGATTATCGCAATTTATTGGAGCTGGAGGCTATAGATGGCGTTATTATTTCGACACCTTGGCTTTGGCATACGCGCATGGCCGTAGATGCCATGAAGGCGGGGAAGTATACTGGGCTTGAAGTGTCTGCTGCCAATACATTGGAAGAATGTTGGGACTTGGTAAATACTCACGAAGATACAGGAAGCCATCTGATGATTCTTGAAAATGTAAACTACAGGCGTGATGTTCTAGCTGTGCTCAATATGGTAAAACAAAATCTGTTTGGTGAAATGTTGCATTTTCGCTGTGGCTACAAACACGATTTAAGAGGCGTAAAATTCAATGATGGAAAAACTGCTTACGGCAAAGGCGCAGAATTTGGTGAAAAGGGCATATCTGAATCCAAGTGGAGAACCAAACATTCTCTAATGAGAAACGCCGATGTCTATCCTACTCATGGCTTAGGTCCTGTAGCCGCTATGATTGATATCAACCGGGGTAATCGGTTTTTGTCTATGTCCTCTTACGCCACAAAAAGTGTAGGCTTGAATAAATACATTATAGAAAATGGCGGTAAAGACCATCCCAACGCTAAGCTGAAGTGGAAACAAGGAGACATTATCACTTCAACCATCAAAACCGCTAATGGAGAAACCATTATTGTCACTCACGATGTCAATTCTCCACGTCCGTATTCACTCGGATTTCAAGTTCAAGGTGCGCAAGGTCTCGCCGATTTTGATTACCACACCCAGCGCATTCATATAGAAGGTCAATCAGCAGATCATCAATGGGAAGCTATGGAGTCTTGGCTAGAGAAATATGACCATCCACTTTGGAAAAAATATGGAGAATTTGCCACTCAAGCAGGTCATGGTGGTATCGACTTTTTTGTCCTGCATGATTTTGTAGAAGCGGTAAAAACCAATACTGCTCCATCTATGGATGTGTATGATGCAGCCGCTTGGAGTGCTGTAACTCCACTTTCTGAAATTTCTATTGAAAATAATGGTGCTCCACAAGATTTTCCAGACTTTACCAGAGGAAATTGGATCAAACGTAAACCATATCCTTGGGTGTGAATCTTTAATACTGAATTGAATAATTGACAATGAGTAAAAAAACACCAGTTCATCAAGCTCAGCTCAGTTTGGTAATTCTTGCCGCTGGGATGGGCAGTCGCTACGGAGGAGTAAAGCAGATGGAACACTTC
>PXBV01000157.1 GCA_003565575.1 Psychroflexus sp.
CACCATTACCTCTAATCATACCATCATTGATGTGGGTATTTACCGCTCCAAAACCAGCTTTACGCATTTTTTCTGCAGTTTTCTCATCAAATTTGAAATGCGAGGTTGCCGACTGCTCTGGCCTTACATGGTCATTCCAATAATACCCTTTTCTATTGGGATCATATTGAGGTTGTGAAGACCTTGGTGCACTTGCTATATCTTTTATTCCAAAGTCTGAATACACCTCTACAAATGATGGATAAACGTGTTTACCTTTGGCATCAACTTTTAAAGTGTTTTTAGGGAGTTTTACATTTTTTCCTACCTCCACTATTTTTCCATCCTTGAATAACAAAGTTCCATTTTCTATGGTTTGTGAAGGTGAAACATGTATAATGGCAGATTCTACTGCAATGTAATTGCTGGATTTGGTTTTGACACCTGTATTGTCAGGAAAATAATCCTGTGCAAACAGCCCAAAACTCAATAAGCAAAATAAAAGAAAGACATTTTGTTTCATTGAAATTTGATTTAGTAATTAATAATATGTTCTTGTTGATAATAATTCACAAGCAAAGCCACAACGTAATTATAACTATCCATACCTTGAGGTTGGTTGTTAACTTTGAGGTAATTTCCGTAAATAGTTTCCATAACTAGTTCTAAAGGACCTGTGTAGGCTTGCCAAAATTCTTGAACTTCTTTATAGTTTTCCAGAACTCCAGAGTTGAGTTCTGCAATAAGTGCTTCCGATAAAAGAGGATCTTTTCTGTACATATCATTGAGACTATACTTCAAAGCAAAAGTTAAACCCGAGTAGCGTAAAAATTGATTTTCATCTTCCATAGTGATGATGGAAGCGATAAAATTGGCTTCATTCTCTTTAGAAAACCCCAACTGATGCCCAATTTCATGAGCCATGGTAGTAGGCAGCTTGTATTTTGGAATTTTATAGTTGTACTGAGCTTCATTCGTAAATGGATTGACATAACCACTAAAACCAGCATAAGACAGTGGTAAAGAAAACAACGATTTTTTCAGATTCTCCACTCGATATGGAATTTGTAAGTCTTCATTTTCCGAATGCCTATAGGCTTCAAAAACTAATTGCTGAAGTTGATTTTGGGTAAATTCATAGTTTACCTTTAAGCTATCATGACTCACTAAGTCTGAATGTACGGTATTGGTTTTTTGAATTAAATCGCAGGTAAACTCATGCAATTCCTCTTTGGTATAATCTATTGAAATTCCTAAAGTCTGATGCAGTGGAAGTCTATAATAATTGAACCCCCAGAATAAATGAAACAGGAAGTAAATTAAGGATAGAAACGCCACTGCTTCTAAAAATCGTGTCCATATTTTTCTGAATCGACTTCTGAATGTATTGTAGACCCAGAATAAAATGATAATGACTAAAGCAGAATAAAATAAATCTCCAAACGAAAACGGAATCCAGGATGTTAAGTAGTGCTGAAGTTGTGAAATGAATAGAAAAAATCCATTACTGTAATAGGTCTCAACCCATGTTGGATTTTGCTTTAGAATGTAAATAAAAAGCAATTGGATGGGAAAAAATAAAGCAAGTAGTTTTAAGGTGACTTTTTTCAATTCTTTACTATTAGTGACTCAAAGTTTACGTGTTTGTATATGACTAGTGGAGTTTTTTAAAAATCTAATTTAACAAATAAAAACCGAATAGAGAATCAGCAATGATTTTTGTAAGCAAACTAAAACTAGCTATTAATGATACACGTTTTTAGCCACTGGCTTTTCCTTTCAGATATGTTTCAGGTGTCAAAATAGCTAAATCACTTTTTTTGAAGTCCTTTAAGTTTCTTGTTAGAATGATTTTTATTTGTCCGTTTTCAATTGCCGAGAAATTTTGCAAGGCATCTTCAAAATCTTTGAATTCAGAGTTCAGAGCATTTATGACAACACTTTTATCCATTTTAACAATATCAATTATATTAAGAAGTTGCTTTATTTTCTCTACAATAATATTGTGTTTTGCTGTTTTACTAAGCAAATAATAGACATTAGAAATTATTACAGGAGTTGTATATCCTTTGATTTCCTTTTCAGCGCAAAGATTTAGAATTTCCGCTGAATATTCTGCGAATGGTTTTCGGTCAAAAAAGAAATCAAGCAGTACATCTGTATCGATTAAAACTTCATCCATTTATAAATATTTTTTTTCTAATCGATCTTTAAGCACTTTTTTATAATCCATATCCTTTGGCATTTTAAAAGAACCTTTTAATGATTCAACGGCTGGATTCAGTTTTTTTCTTTTGTTAATCCGTTCTTCATTGGTAAGTATTTTCAAATAGTTTTCGATTATATCTGATAAGCTGCGATTTTTTCCTTTTGCATAATTTTTTGCTCTTTCAATTATTTCTTTTTCTATTGTTAATGTCAACTTTGTGTTCATAATTATAATCTTATGGTTTAATCATTATAAAATTACAAAATAATTTTTAAATACGTGTAAATATTATTATTTTAATACGTGTTTTTGGCTTGTGACTAACCTATTTTCAGATACATCAATAACTCAAATCTAACTAATTTTTAAAAATACTCATATATTTATCGTAATTTTGAAGGCTTTAAAATACAACCCAAATCCATCAAGAAATGATCATTTTCTTTAAAGCTGAGTCGACGCATTATTTTGCAGTTTCTATCGATAAACGTCCAGATTACGAAACTATCAAAAAATTCAAATGGGTCTTTGGAGACGCCCTATTTATTGACGAAAAACAAATCGAAGGTCAGTTTATTGGGCCGCGACAAGTGATGATTACACCTTGGAGCACCAATGCTGTAGAAATCACACAAAACATGGGCATAGAAGGCGTTCAACGAATTGAAGAATTCTACGAGGTCACTTCAGATGCCAATGATTATGATAAAATGCTTTTTCAACGCTATGATGGATTAAATCAAGATATTTTTACCATAAATATTCAACCTGAGCCTGTTTTGGAAATTGAAAATATTTCAGACTATAATCAAAAGGAAGGTTTGGCTTTGAGTGTGGAGGAAGTTGATTATCTGGAGTCCCTCTCCAAAAAACTTGGTCGAAAATTAACCGATGCTGAAGTCTTTGGGTTTTCCCAAGTGAATTCTGAGCACTGCCGACACAAAATCTTCAATGGAACTTTTGTGATTGATGGAAAAAAGCAACCTGAATCGCTCTTCAAATTGATTAGAAAGACTTCAGAACAAAATCCAAATAGCATTGTTTCGGCTTATAAGGACAACGTCGCTTTTGTAAAAGGGCCGCATTTGGAGCAATTTGCACCTACCCGTCCCGATATCGCTTCAGAATATAAAAATTCAGCTTTTGATTCTGTGATTTCTCTTAAAGCAGAAACCCATAATTTTCCAACTACAGTTGAACCCTTTAATGGAGCAGCCACAGGAAGTGGTGGGGAAATACGAGACAGACTGGCCGGTGGTAAAGGTTCTTTACCCTTGGCTGGTTCGGCAGTTTATATGACGTCTTATCCTAGACTTAAAGACGATAAGCCTTGGGAAAAAGCGATTCCTAAGCGGGAATGGCTGTACCAGAGTCCGCTGGATATTTTAATTAAAGCTTCTAATGGTGCTTCAGATTTTGGAAATAAATTTGGTCAGCCGCTTATCAATGGGTCTTTGTTCACGTTTGAACACGAAGAGCATGACCGACTCATGGCTTACGACAAAGTCATTATGCTGGCTGGTGGCGTTGGTTACGGAAAAGCCAATCAGGCGCTGAAAGACCTTCCCAAAAAAGACGATGACATCGTTATTCTTGGTGGCGATAACTACAGAATTGGTATGGGAGGTGCTGCGGTTTCTTCTGCAGATACTGGAGCATTTGAAAGTGGAATCGAACTCAACGCCGTCCAGCGCTCCAATCCCGAAATGCAAAAAAGAGCTGCTAATGCGATCCGTGCCATGGTAGAACTTGAAGAAAACCCTATACGTTCTATTCACGATCACGGTGCTGGAGGTCACCTCAATTGCTTGAGTGAACTCGTTGAAGACACTGGCGGTCATATTGATATTAACCAACTCCCTGTTGGAGATTCTACGCTTTCTGCCAAAGAAATCATTGGCAACGAATCTCAAGAACGTATGGGGCTTGTGATTGGTAAAAAAGACTCTGAATTTTTAGAAAAAGTCGCTTTGCGTGAGCGTTCACCGATGTATCGCGTGGGAACGGTGACCGATGATCATCAGTTTGTGTTTAAAAACTCTAAAACTCAGGAAAAACCTTTAGACCTGAAGTTGGAAGACATGTTTGGTAGCTCTCCTAAAACTATCATGAATGATAATCGCGTAGAAAGGTCTTACGCAAACCCTGATGTTAATTCAGAAAAGATTTATCATTACGTTGAGCAACTACTTCAATTAGAATCCATTGCTTGCAAAGACTGGCTCGTAAATAAAGTGGACAGGTGTGTATCTGGACGGGTGGCTGTTCAACAAACTCTTGGACCATTGCAAGTGCCTCTTAACAATTGCGGAGTGGTTGCTTTGGATTACAACGGCAAAGAAGGTGTGGCTAATTCTATTGGCCACTCGCCTATTTCAGGCTTAATCGATCCTGTAGCTGGGGCTAAAAACTCTATTGCTGAAGCTTTGACCAATATCATTTGGGCGCCGCTAGAAGATAATTTAACTTCGGTCTCGCTTTCTGCTAACTGGATGTGGCCTTGTAATAACGAAGGTGAAGACGCCAGGTTGTATGATGCTGTAAAAGCGGTTTCAGAATTTGCTATCAATCTAGGAATTAATGTACCCACAGGGAAAGATTCCTTGTCGATGAAGCAACGCTACAAAGACCAGGAAGTGCTTTCACCGGGTACCGTCATCATTTCGGCTGCAGGACATTGCAATGACATCAGAAATGTAGTTGAACCGATGTTCCAAAAGGACGCAGGGTCTATTTATTATTTGGATTTTTCTCAACATAGCTTAGAGCTTGGTGGCTCCGCTTTTTATCAAATTCTAAATAAAGTTGGAGAA
>PXBV01000321.1 GCA_003565575.1 Psychroflexus sp.
ATTTCTTTTAATGTATATAAATTTAGATTTAGGCAGTTCCTGATATAAACGCCCTGCATGAAACCCCATTAAAAAAGATTTGAATAGGATTGGCTTGCCAAACGCATGCGTCATATTTTTAAGAAGATAACTAAGGGATTCCCAGTCAATATTCTCTTCATGACTTTTAGGTTGTTGCTGAAGGGATTCGTATTTGAGATGATAATTCCAAAAATAACCAAATTCATGAGGTTCATTAATCCCCGAGGTTCTTCCAAAATCTGATGAAAACTGACTTCGATAGGTTTCGCCAATGAGTTTTTTGGACAATTCAATTCCGTAAATTGGGGCTTTCCAAAATGCAGCTATAAAATTATTAATATGCGCTACATCCAAAACCGATGGGATAAGCTGAGAAACCAAAGTGGTTCCAGAACGCGGTGCTCCTAAAATATGTAAGGTTGAAAATTGCTCTGCTATATCCTCCAACAAACCTCTCTGAGCTAGCACAAGCTGGTTGTTTAAGGACGAAATGACTTGTTCAAATCTTTCGTTTTTTTTGTAGTTTTCTGAAAGTTGTTGGTCTTTACGCATTCTTTTTTTGTTTTACATACTCGTCAAACGCTATCTCAAACGAAGCGCCTTGAGGAATAGTATCCTTTTTCCTTACAACGTTCCAAAAGGTTTTCCATACGATTTTGACATCTAGGGCAAAACTAAGATTTTTTACATAGTTCACATCCATTTCAAACTTCTCGTCCCAATTGAGGTTACTTCTTCCATTGGCTTGTGCATAGCCTGTAATGCCAGGCTTTACCTTGTGGCGTTGAAACTGTTCTTCTGTGTAATAGGGTAAATAGCGCATCCTCAAAGGTCTGGGACCTACCAAACTCATCTCACCTTTTAGTACATTCCATAAACTTGGAAGTTCATCCAAACTGGTCGATCTTAATTTTTTACCAAAAGGTGTCAGACGATCCTCATTTGGTAGTAAATTACCATTGGCATCCGTGGCATTGGTCATGGACCTAAACTTGTAGAGCATGAAGGGCTTCGCATCTTGGCCTGGGCGTTCTTGTTTGTAAATAACTGGACGTCCTAACTTTTTGGCTATCAACACTGAAATCCAAAGGTATATTGGTAGCAATAAAATCATGACCACTAAAGCTGCTACAAAATCAATGATACGTTTGAAGATAAGTTTATACATGCTTGGTATTAAATAGTTAGTTAGCAAACTTCAACTAGTCTAAGCCGAACATTAAAGTTTAAGTTTTGCAAAAATAATAAAAAGTAAAGTAGGCTTTGTGAATTACAGCCTTAGATTTAGTGACGATGAACGTGTAATCTACAAAAATACTGTTGTGAGACGAAATGAAGAATCTTTTGTTTATGCAAAAAGATTCTTCTCCTGAAGTCTCGTAAAATAAGTGCGAAGTTGCAAACTTCGCACAGCCTAAAGCCTCCTCTAGATATAAACACCCCTATCATCCCCTCAAGGGGATAAAGATTTCTTGACTTTGTCATCAGGCAGGCTCGTCGCTTCGTCTCGACCCTTCGGTATCGGAATGGCATCTCTATTGAACACCCTTTGCCTATCGGCATTTCCCTCAAGGGAAAATAAATTTATCCAACGCTCGAAGTTGCAAACTTCGCACAGCTAAGTAAAATAAGTGCGAAGTTACAAACTTCGCACAGCCTAAGAAGTTACAAACTTCGCACAGCCTAAAAATAAATTTATCCAACGCTCGAAGTTGCAAACTTCGCACAGCCTAAAGCCTCCTCTAGATATAAACACCCCTATCATCCCCTCAAGGGGATAAAGATTTCCTGACTTTGTCGTCAAGCAGGCTCGTCGCTTCGTCTCGACCCTTCGGGATCGGAGTGAAAAAGCAAGATGATATTACAAATAAGAATCATATTCCTTTTTAATCAATGCCCAAAGGTGAGTACGTTCAAAACGCTCTTGAATCAGCTTTCTACTTTGTGTACCCATCGCTTTAACTTCGCTTTTATTTGTGTAGCACCACTGCATTTTTTCAACGAGACGTTCTGTGTTTTTTACAGGAATTACAAATCCGTTTTCACCATCAGTAATGATTTCATTAGAGCCATTAATATCAGTAACGATACTGCAAAGCTGCATAGCAGCCGCTTGTAATACCACATTTGGAAAACCTTCTCTATAACTTGGAAACACAAAAACATCGGCCAAAGCAAAATAGTCTACAACATTCGTTTTGTAGCCTACCGCATGAATTTTAGGGTGTAACTCTAATCTATTTTGACTCTGTTCTGTTAAAGGGTCTGAATTGTCATCGTTATTTCCAACTACCACTAAATGTATATGGGTAAGCTCTTCAGCTAAATCTACAAAAGCACTAAGTAATTCGTTTACGCCTTTATCTTTAACAAGACGACCTACAAAAACAAACACAAAATCGGCATCTTGAATACCTAAGTTTTGCTTAATGCTCACTACGGTTTCTGTTGGAATTTGATGCGGATCAAATTGTGAGGTATCAATGCCATTGGAACTTCCGTGACCAATCACTTTCAATTTTGAAGCTGGACAGAGTTTTTCTTTGATGATGAATTCTTTAAGATTAACGGAGTTAGGGTAGACACAAGTTGCATAACGATATGTCAATCGTTCTACTGCATCGAGCAGTTTACGCTTAAAGCCCTTGGCCTCCATTAGCGGTAATCCTGCCACGGTGTGTAAACGAACAGGAACTCTAGCCCAATAAGCGGCAATCATACCTAAAGTACCAGCCTTTGGCGTATGCGTATGTACAATCTGTGGTTGTTCTTGTTTTAAATAAACGTAAAGCTTCCATAATGAAACCAAATCTTGAAGTGGTGCTATACCGCGCTGCATATGAATTGCATGCGTCGGTACTTTTTCATAGTCCTGAACTTCATTCAATAGCTCTCCTGGACTTGAGACGCCAGTGACTTCAAAACCATGAGTGTTCATATAATGAAGTTGACCGGTGAGCAATCGTCTTAAGGACTTCGCTACCGTTGTGATGCGAATGAGTTTGTGTTTCTTTGTTGGCATTTTTTTAATTATCTAATGGAGCATGGAGTACACGGATTTTTCATTTAAGATTAACGATTTTTGACTAAGTACGATATATGAAGTTTGGTAATCTTTGAGGTTTTGACTGGTTGACCGGTTGACTGGTTTTTACTTTTGAAGTTCTGTTTATTGGAACACGGATCCCGATAGTTATCGGCACGGATTAAACAGGTTTTCACGGATGTTGTCTATATTATCTACCAAATCAAAGCTCTATGCTTCATAATTCTTCTTATACCATTTTTGAAAGCAATAGAACGTCCATACTCTAAAGGCGTTATCCACTTTCCCGTTAACATGTTGATGCACTAATTTAGAGATAGACGTATAATTGAATAGTCCTTGTTTTTCGATGAATTTTTGATCACAGTAACTCAAGACTTCCTTTTTTAAATCAGACCTCAACCACTCGCCTACAGGCACTCCAAAGCCTTTTTTACTTTTATCTAAAAATCCCTCAGGGAAGTATTTTTTGTAAGCTTCCTTCAGTAAATGTTTTTTGTCCCAACCGTTCAGTAAATATTTTTCTGGTACTTGATTGGTGAAGTTCCACAGTTCTTTATTCAAAAATGGCGCTCTACACTCCAAAGAGTTTAGCATACTGGTGCGGTCTACTTTCACTAACATATCACCTTCTAGACTTATTAGCCTATCTATAGTTCTAAAATCTGTAAGTGTTTTTACGGGTTGATTATAAATATTCTTGTAATAAGACAATGGATTGGCTTCAATCCATTGCTGCTGTAAATAACGTTCAAACTCGGCTGGTGTATAACCTAACGAAATAATGTTATAGTAATAATCTCCATGGTAATCAATAGCCTTTAGAAGTTTTCTTAATTTTGTTCGCCAATCATTACTCACCTTGGATGGTGCCAAAATCCCCTCAGTGCTTTTCAATGCTAATCGATGTAAGGCTTTAGGCATAAGACTTGTGTAGCGTTCATTCAATTTACCCATATAATACTTGGTGTAGCCGCCAAAGATTTCATCTCCTCCATCACCCGTTAAGGCGACTTTCACCTTTTCAGCTGTTTTCTGAGCTACTACATAAGAAGGCAATGCTGAAGAATCAGCAAAGGGCTCATCAAAATTATTTAAAATAGCGTCGATATCTTGAGCTACATCTTTTTCGGTAATAATAATTTCATGATGATTGCTTCCTATGAGCTCGGCTACTACTCTAGATTTGTCGGTTTCATCATAACTTTTGGTCTCAAAACCAATGGAAAAGGTGTTGATTTTTTTACTTTTTTGCTGCGCTAAGCACAAGGAGACGATAGAAGAATCTACACCGCCAGACAAAAACGTCCCGATTGGCACATCAGAAATGGACCTACTTTCCACACTTTTATACACCAAATCGTGAGCCTGACTAGTGGCACTTTGCTTAGAGTCTACAGTATACTGTTGAAAGTTTTGCTGGATTTCATGACAAAGGACTTGATATTCTTCCAAATCAATTTCTAAAAAATGATTGGCTTCCAACTTATGTATACCTTCATAAATACAGAATGGAGCTGGAATATAGGTTAAGGCAAAATACAAGTTCAAAGCCGGTTTATGAATTGGTGGCTGTGATGGCAATACACTTAAAATGGATTTCAATTCTGAAGCCCATATCAACTGATTATGATCTTGCGAGTAATACAGGGGTTTTTCGCCGAAGTAATCCCTCGCGATGTAAACTTTATGTTTAGGAATATCGTGAATACTAAAAGCAAACATCCCATCTAGCATTGCAAAACTATCGGTGCCATATACTTCATAAAGTTTTAAAATCACTTCCGTATCACTTTGGGTTTCAAACTGTATGCCTTGCTTTAGAAGTTTTTCCTTTAGAGATAAGTAATTATAAATTTCACCATTGAAAACTAAAGTTATG
>PXBV01000060.1 GCA_003565575.1 Psychroflexus sp.
AGTATTACTTTTTGGAAAAAGACGAATATAAAACCATAGCAAAACCAAGTGCTGAACTGCTTTTTAAAGAAAAAGCAAGTAAGTTTTTTGCCTATGCATTTCCAATATATGAAGAAGCAGATGTAGATCAAGCAATTGCAGAACTTAAGTCTAAACATCAAAAAGCAGGACATTTTTGCTTTGCATGGCAGATGGGAGCAACGTATGAAAATTTTAGAGTGAATGATGACGGAGAGCCTTCTAACTCTGCAGGAATGCCTATTCTTGGTCAGTTGCAAAATTTTGAGCTCACCAACACTTTAGTGGTAGTAGTCCGTTATTTTGGAGGAACAAAGCTAGGTGTAGGAGGTTTGATTTCTGCTTATAAAACTGCGGCTAAGTTAGCTCTGGAAAATTCTGATATCATTTCAAAAACAATAGATTTAACTTTTGAAGTTACTTGTGAATACGATAAGATGAATTTAGTAATGCGGATGGTGAAAGAGTTAGATGTAAAAATATTAGAGCAAGATTTAGAATTGAATTGCAAGTTCAAAATCAGTGTTAGAAAAAAATTATTTGAAGCTACATTTAAAAAGTTTACTGCTGTTTTTGGGTTTGAAGTTACCAGTAAATATGATTTTGCCACTAAGGGAGATGCGTCCAAATCCAATGAAGAATGACAAACCTAAAGACATTAAAAAAAGATTTCCTAAAAGAGCTATCCGCTCTTTACGGTAAAGATGAGTCTAGTACTTTATTTTCTTGGCTTGCAGAGGAGTTTTTAGGTTTAAAAACCTATGATTTTCTAACCAAATCTGAACTGAATTTTGAAAGTGAACAATTAGAGAACTACTTCCGTGCAGTATCAAGGCTAAAACGTGGAGAGCCTATTCAATATATACTAGGCTACACCGAGTTTTTTGGTTTAAAACTCAAAGTAAATCCTAACGTATTGATTCCCCGTCCAGAAACTGAAGAGCTAGTTCAGTGGATTTTAGAAGATTATAAGGATTCAGCACAACCAATCTCTATCATCGATTTAGGTACTGGCAGTGGTTGTATACCCATTACTCTGGCCAAAAACATGCCTCATGCAAACTTAAAAGCCTTAGATGTTTCTAAAAAAGCTCTAGAGCTAGCAACAATAAATTCAGAAAAAAACAATGTAGTTATTGAATGTATTGAGCAGGACTTGTTAAAACTCAACCAACTCCCCCATGTAGATGTAGTGGTTTCTAATCCGCCTTACGTTCGATCTAGTGAAAAATCAAAAATGAAGGAAAATGTTTTAAACCATGAGCCACATTTAGCCTTGTTTGTAGAAAGCGAAGATCCTTTGCTTTTTTACAGAAAAATTGCTGATTTGGTTGCTAGCGCTAAAGAACAGCCAAAAGTTTATTTGGAAGTGAGTCAATACCTTGCTCAAGACACTCAACAATTATTTCAAG
Source organism: Psychroflexus sp. (assembly GCA_003565575.1). GTDB lineage: Bacteria > Bacteroidota > Bacteroidia > Flavobacteriales > Flavobacteriaceae > Psychroflexus. Next base: position 1,431 of record PXBV01000060.1, read on the forward strand.
ATTATGGATTTAAGCACGTGGAGTTGAGAAAGGACTTCAGAGGAAACCAGAGGATGCTAAAAGTTTATTGATTACTAATTCCCTAAACATTTTGTTCCTTGGAGGCGTCTTTTCTCTGTTAAGCTATTCATTTAAATAAGTTGTTTGCAACGGTTAGCGTTTTATCTTTGTATTAATCAGAATTCGGTTTATCCAAAAAATAATGGTATGAGCATACAAAAACACATTAAAAAATTACAAGAAGAACTTCACGAGCATAATTATAACTACTATGTGTTGGATCTACCAACAATTTCTGATTATGAATTTGATATGAAGTTGAAAGAACTTCAAAAATTGGAAGATGCACACCCAGAATTTCAAGATCCTAATTCTCCAACCATGAGGGTTGGAGGGGAAGTGACCAAAAATTTTAAAACTGTTGTCCATGATTCGCCCATGTATTCATTATCCAATTCTTATTCTAGAGAAGATTTAGAAGATTGGCATAGCCGTATACAAAAAATTATAGAAGAGCCAGTTGAATTTTCTTGTGAGTTGAAATATGACGGGGCATCCATCAGTTTGACTTATGAAGATGGAAAATTTCTAAGAGCTTTAACACGTGGAGATGGCACTCAAGGCGATGAGGTGACTTCTAACGTAAAAACAATACCATCGGTGCCTTTAAAATTGAAAGGTCAAGATTTCCCAAGCCGATTTGACATTCGAGGTGAGATTGTTCTTCCCTATGAAGGTTTTGCTAAACTAAATGCTGAACGAGTGGAACAAGGAGAAGAACCTTATGCTAATCCTAGAAATACAGCATCTGGCAGTTTAAAATTACAAGATAGTGCAGAAGTGGCTAAACGGCCGTTATTGTGTCTGCTTTACAATTTGACAGGAGATAAGCTTGGGGTTTCTACACAAATGGAAAGTTTAGAAAAAGCTAGAGCCTGGGGGTTTCATGTCCCAAAGCAGGCAAAATTAGCTAAAAGTATAGATGAGGTTTTTGCCTACATCAACTACTGGGATGAACATAGGCGTGACCTACCTTATGAAACAGATGGTGTGGTAGTCAAAGTTAATAATCTTCAGCATCAAGAAGAACTTGGCTATACCGCAAAATCACCACGTTGGGCAATGGCTTATAAATTTAAAGCTGAGCAAGTTTCTACCACTTTAAATCAAATCACTTATCAAGTGGGGCGCACTGGAGCTATTACTCCTGTTGCCAACTTGGAGCCTGTTCAGTTGGCAGGTACTACCGTAAAACGTGCTTCTTTACATAATGCTGATCAAATAGAAAAACTGGACATTAGAGAAGGCGATGTTGTTTTTGTAGAAAAAGGTGGTGAAATTATTCCGAAAATAATAGGCGTTGATTTCCAAAAACGCAACCCACAATCTCAGCCTACTCACTACATAGAAACTTGTCCAGAATGTGGTACAGTGTTGCAAAGAAAAGAAGGAGAGGCTTTGCATTTTTGTCCTAATGCAGAAGGTTGTCCTCCGCAAATTATTGGACGAATTCAACATTTTATTTCTAGAAAAGCTATGGATATTGAAGGTCTTGGAGGAGAAACCGTTGCTTTATTGGTAAGAGAAAATCTTATTGAAGATTATGCAGATTTATACACCTTAAAAAAAGAAGATGTGTTGCCCCTAGAGCGGATGGCAGAAAAATCTGCAGAGAATTTAATCCAAGGTATTGAAGCCTCTAAAGCAATTCCCTTTGAGCGAGTTCTTTTTGGACTTGGCATACGTTACGTTGGGGAAACCGTTGCCAAAACCTTAGTCAAAGCCTTTAAAAGTATTGACGTATTAGCTTCTGCATCTGTAGAAGATCTAGTAAATGTTGATGAAATTGGTGAACGCATAGCCCAGAGTGTTGTTGACTTCTTTCAAGATGAGGACAATAAAGAACGTATCAGTAGACTTCAAAACTATGGATTGAACCTTGAAGTTTCTGAAGAAGAAATGGAAAATCAAAGTCAGAAATTAGCCAATTTAACAATAGTCATTTCTGGTGTTTTTGAAAAAGTTTCAAGAAAAGAGCTCCAACAGTTGATTGAGCAACATGGAGGAAAAAATACGAGTTCCATTTCTAAAAAAACAGATTATCTAGTTGCTGGTGATAATATGGGACCAAGCAAACGTACCAAAGCTGAAAATTTTGGCGTAAAAATTATATCAGAAGACGAGTTTTTGGAGATGATAGGCTAGTTGACCGGTGAACTGGCAAACCGGTAAACTAGTCTATCATTCAAACCTCAATGACCAAACTCTCATTCTTACTATCACCTTTGTCATTAAAATAAAAATCAATTCGACCTATATTAACCCCTGCCCATCCTACTTGGTTCACTAGCACTTTTTGACCTTCCAGGTTGTCTACAATACTTGGCTTTTCTAGGAAAGTATGTGTATGTCCTCCAATAATTAAATCGATGTTTTTGGTTTTGCTAGCTAGTTTAAGGTCATCAATTTTATCAGACTTATAGCTGTAACCAAGGTGAGAAAGACAAACCACTAAATCACAATCTTGTTCTTCTTTTAAAATTTTGGTTTGCTCTTGAGCAATTTCAATAGGATTCATGTATACTGTTTCCTTGTAGTGCTCTTTGCCAACCAAGCCTTCAAGTTCTATTCCTAACGCAAATACACCAATTTTGAGCTTGTCAATTTCATAAATTTGATGCGGTTTCACAAGTCCGTTTAGGCTGGTGTTTTTTAAGTCATAATTCGCATTGAGCATGTCAAATTTTGCATGTTCTAATTGAGCTGCAATATTATCAATTCCGTTGTCAAACTCATGATTTCCAATAGTGGAGGCATGGTACCCCATTTTGCTCATCAGTTTAAACTCTAACTCACCTCCATAGAAATTAAAAAACGGCGTGCCTTGAAAAGAGTCACCGGCATCCAAAACTAGTGTATTTGGATTCTCTGCTTTTACTTGCTGTATGTAGGTATAGCGTCTGGAAACTCCACCCATGTTAGGATATCTACTGTCATTTTTTGGGAAAGGGTCGATGTGACTGTGTACATCGTTGGTGTGCAAAACTGTAAGATGTTTAGAGAAAGATTTACCTGGTAGCCCGCTCATAGCGTGGATTCCTCCAAATGCTGTAAACGCAGTTGCTGCCCCGGTAGTTTTTATGAATTCTATGCGTTTCATGCAGTTTGGTTTATAATTGAATAAATCTATCGTCTCTTACTGGAGTGATGGTATCTTTTAGCTTAAAGTAATCTATAAACAAGTTTCTTAGTTTATAATCCAATGAGTGAACCTTTTCAGCGGTTTTAAAAAAATCCATACGGTCTCCTCCTTTTACCAAGTAATCTGAAGTAGCTACGTTGTAAGCTGTATTCTGAATTTGTTTTCCGTTCACTTTAGCATCTTTCAAGTTGCCATCAGCATCTAGAGTAACCTGAAGCCCTGCGATGGGATGCGCTACTTTATTTTTAACGAGATAATTTACTAAAGCATGAATTTCATCTGAATTTAATTTAGCAACAGCC
>PXBV01000070.1 GCA_003565575.1 Psychroflexus sp.
GCTTCAATAGATAAGACAGGAAACTCTTGTAAAGTTTCATCCTTTTGAGTGTCTTCTGTACCGCAGGAATAAAATAAGAAACCTACCAATACTAAAGCGTATACACATTCCTTCATTATAAAATTTTCTTTACTTAGATTTTAAAAATGCCAAATTATACTGTAATACATGGACTGTTTTTCATCTAAATGGTTTAATATCCTCATGTAAAATTATGTTTTGAAAATTGAGTATTTGAAAAGTTTGATATTAATTAACGTTATTTCTTATTTAATCCTGATTTTTTTATCAAAACCCCTTAATTAAAAGTTTTGTAATTGTTCATACAAAGAACATTAACAAGAATACTAGAAGTGTTTAATTTCAAGCATTAATATATTAACAAAGAATTATATTAATGATTAGGTTTTTACAGGTTATTTTGAAATACTTTTATCAAAAAATTATTTAATTATGAAAAATCTATTTTTAAGTCTTAGTTTAATTGCATTCATATCCTTCACATCCTGTAAAAGTAATGAAGGCGAAGAAAAAGCCCCAGAAAAAGCTACCGAAGAGGTTAAAGAAGAAGTTGTTGAAACTCAGCCAAACATTGTTGAAATTGCAGCAAGCAATGAAGATTTTAGTACCTTAGTCATAGCCGTTCAAGCTGCTGAACTTCTGGAAACTTTAAGTAGTGAAGGTCCTTTTACTGTATTTGCTCCAACTAATGATGCATTTGCTAAATTACCAGAAGGAACATTAGAAACACTTGTGGAGCCAGAAAACAAAGAGATGCTTACAGGCATTTTAACATACCATGTTGTAGGTGGTAAATTTATGGCAACTGACGTTCTGAATGCTATTGAAGAAAACGGGGGAAGCTTTGCAATCCCAACAGTTCAAGGTGGTGAGCTTGAAGCTTCTATTGATGGTGAAAACGTGATTCTTACAGATGCTAATGGAAATACTTCTACCATTGTAATTACTGATGTGGAGGCTTCTAACGGTGTTATTCACGCCATAGACACGGTTGTCATGCCAGAATAATATTTTTACATTGACATATATCTAAAAGCCTCATTACTGTGAGGCTTTTTTTATTAAATTGTTTTATTTACCAAAAACTTTAGTTGTTAACCCAAAAATTAAAATAAAATGAGATTTCATACGAGAAAATGGATAAAACCGGAAGATTTAAACGCTAACGGTACCTTGTTTGGAGGAAAACTTTTAGCTTGGATAGATGAAGAGGCAGCATTGTACTCCATCATTCAGTTAGAGAACCAAAAAACGGTTACCAAATATATGAGTGAAATCGATTTTAAAAGTTCAGCTAAACAAGGTGATATTGTTGAAATTGGCATAGAAGTAGTAAAATTTGGAACAGCATCACTTACCCTAAAGTGTGAAGTGAGAAATAAAATGACTAGACAAACCATTATTGTTGTAGACAAAATAGTTATGGTAAGCCTTGATGAGCATGGAAATGCAAAACCTCATGGAAAAACTAAAGTTGAATTTGTAAAAGATAGACTATAGGACTTTAAGGCAAATACTTTTTTTCTACTACAAAAGGACCAAAAGGCAATACGGAACTCAAGAAAACTATAAAAAGCACTTTTAACGACCAATTTAGCTTTTCATACATCCAATACCCGCCAAAAAGATATAGAATAAAGAGGATTCCATGAGCCATTCCCACAACTCTTACGTATTCTGGCATTTCCCAAATGTATTTCAAGGGCATAGCTACAAATAAAAGCAACAAAAAAGATATAGCTTCTAAAACGCTAACCCACCTAAAAACGCGTATGGATGTGTCTTCTTTTTTCATTTTTAAGGCAAAAATACAACTTATAACTTTTATTGCTTATAAAATTCGTATTTTGCAAGCTAATTTTAACAACATTAAGTCATGAAAATATTAGTTACTGGCGGACTTGGCTTCATCGGTTCTCACACCGTAGTTGCTTTGCAAAAAAAAGGATATGAAGTGGTTATTGTAGATAACTTATCTAACTCTTCCCTTAAAGTTCTTGACGGCATAACTTTAATTACCTCCAAAACTCCTCACTTTGAAAAATTGGATTTAAGAGATAAACTAGAAGTAAATTCTTTTTTTAAAAAACACAATGATATTAATGGTGTTATTCATTTTGCTGCTTCTAAAGCTGTAGGAGAAAGCGTTGAAAATCCTTTATTGTATTATGAAAACAATTTGGCTTCCCTGGCTTATTTACTTCAAAATTTAGTTCAACTTAAGGAGCAAAATATAATATTTTCTTCCTCTTGTACCGTTTATGGTGAAGCTGACGAGTTGCCTATTTCTGAAGAAGCTCCAGTGAAAAAAGCAATGTCTCCTTATGGTAATACTAAGCAGATAGGTGAAGAAATAATAATAGATTCTTGTGCAGCTCACCAACATTTAAAAGCGATTTCGTTACGTTATTTTAATCCTATTGGTGCTCATCCAACAGCACACATAGGAGAATTGCCTCTTGGTACTCCGCAAAATTTAGTTCCTTTTATAACGCAAACAGCTATAGGTAAGCGTAAAGAATTATCAGTTTTTGGGGACGATTACCCAACAGAAGATGGAACGTGTATAAGAGATTATATCCACGTTATGGATCTTGCAGAAGCTCATGTTGTTGCCTTAGAAAGAATTATGCATTCAAAAGATAATGCTTCTTTTGAAGTGTTTAACGTAGGAACGGGAATAGGTTCTTCTGTCCTTGAAGTTATACAGGCTTTTGAAAATGCTTCACACGAAAAATTGAATTATAAAATTGTAGATAGACGTGCTGGAGATGTTATTGCTGCTTTTGCAGATACTCAAAAAGCAAATGAGGTCTTGGGTTGGAAAGCTCAGCGAAGTTTAGAGCAAGCGCTTAAAGATGCTTGGGAATGGGAAAAAACCCAAGTCAATACTTAAGTTTAAATTTATGAAACTGCTTGATGCTTCTCAACTTTCATCCTTAGATGTTGCTACCTGTGAAGAGCAAGGTATCACTTCATGGGAACTTATGGAACGAGCATCCAAACTAGCTTATAATTTTATTCTAGAGACTTATGAACTTAGCCATAAATCAATTAAAATTTTTGCAGGAACGGGCAATAACGGTGGGGACGCTCTTGCTATTGCTCGGTTTTTAATTTCAGATGGATATGCAGTAAAGGTTTATCCCGTGGATTTCTCTGATTCACGTTCTTCTGATAATCGAAAAAACCTCAAGCTTTTGAAGAAAGAAAAAGATCCTTTTATTCAAAGTCTTGATGAAGCATCAGAACTTCCAAAAATTAATGAAAATGATATTTGTATAGATGCAATATTTGGAGTAGGTTTAAACCGCTCTATGCCTCTTTGGGTTCAAAACCTTGTTCAGCATATCAATATATATTCAAAGCATACTATTGCTCTAGATGTGCCGAGTGGAATGTTTCTTCATAAATCTCCAGCTAAAAGTGACCAAGTTATTAAGGCACATTTGACGTTGACGTTTCATGCTCCTAAACTCTCTTTTTATTTACCAGATTATAAGGCAACTGCTGGAAAAATCCAAATTTTAGATATTAGCTTAAGTCAAAATTATTTAAAATATATTTCTTCTGAAATTTGTTTAGTTAATTTAAAGTTTGCTCAACTTATTTATCAGCCAAAAATGCGTTTTTCTCATAAAGGCACCAATGGACATGCTGTATTGATTGGTGGTAGTCGTTACATGTTAGGGAGTATTATGTTAGCTGCAAAGTCATGTATGCGTTCTGGTGTTGGTAAATTAAGTGTCATGATGCCAAATAAGGGACACTTAGCTTTATTACAACATTTACCTGAAGCCATGCTTTTAGAGAATACTTCAATAGATTATATAAGTTTTAAAGATTTAGACTTCAAGTACGATGCTGTGGGTGTTGGTGTAGGAATTGGAACATCCAACGATGTGTTAAATGCTTTAAAACTATGGTTGGAAACAGCCACGTGTCCTTTAGTAATAGACGCCGATGCCTTAAATTTAATCTCAAAACATAAAATTTTGCAGAAAAAAATTCCTAAGAAATCTATTTTGACTCCACATCCCGGGGAGTTAAAGAGGTTGATTGGTGATTGGAAAGATGACTTTGATAAAATTAAAAAATTAAAAGACTTTTCCATGAAATTGGACGTCATTATTGTAGCCAAAGACGCTTTCACATTAACTATTTACAAAGATATGGTGTATGTAAATTCAACTGGTAACGCCGGTATGGCAACAGCCGGAAGTGGTGATGTGTTAACTGGACTTTTAACGGGTTTATTAGCTCAAGGTTATTCAAGTCCTGATGCTAGTATTCTCGGTGTATTTTTACATGGTTTGGCTGGAGATTTGGCTAAAGATAGTTATTCAGAACAGAGCTTAATAGCATCTGATATCATAACCAATCTTGGGTCTTCATTTTCTAAGTTAATCCTTAGCAATTAATTCAAAACTTATACACTATTATTGCTTTGATAAATAAATTCTATAGCCATCTCACTTAATTTGAAGTGATTTTTTTAAAAATAATTTCAAGTCAACCACTTTCATTAGTGGAGATAATGTATTTGAATACGTATAAAAATAACTCCGCCGGAAAATATTTCAAAAACTTTGAAATATTTAAATTAAATTTGTTTAAATAAATTCAAAAGCCATGAACTATAAAATTACATTATCATTAATCGTATTTGCACTGGTTACATCTTGTGCCACTAAAGTTGAATTTCCAGTCTCAAGAGTTGCTCCTGGTGCAGATATTAGTGCAACTGTAAAAAAAGACGGAAATGATAATTACAAAATTAACTTGAAAGCACAAAATCTAACTTCGCCTGAGCGGTTGGAACCTGCCAAAAAAATGTATGTAGTTTGGATTGAAACTGCTAGAGGTACAAAAAACATTGGAAAAC
>PXBV01000346.1 GCA_003565575.1 Psychroflexus sp.
AATACTTTAATTTTTCATTTTTATCCCAAATACCCCAATAAGCTCCAACTTCTCCTTCATCTCCCACTTTCCAGGACTCATCAAAGGAGGAAAAATAGAAACTTTCTATACCTGCTTGCTTACACCAGTTTTGTGTATTAATAAAGTATTTTAAAAAGTTGGTGTCTGATGGCTCAGCTGCTCCTAAATTTTCTCCTTTACTTGGCCAGCCTGTTTCCGTAATAATGACCTTTTTGCCTTTAGCGGCTCCCAAAGCTTGCCCGTACATCTGTTGCATATGTGCCAAGGAATAATCGATATGACAACTCTCCCAGAAGGGGTAACAATTGGATAAAATCACATCACACATTTCAGTCAAATCTGGATGAACCGTAAATTCATAGTAAGCATCTACATAGCCTACAGGAATGTGAGATGGTATGGCATTTCTAACTTCTTTTATAAATGCTTTTAATTCTTCTAGAGGAATATCGTTTCTGTACAAAACCTCATTGCCAACAGCAGCGATATCTACCAAGCCTTCATTAGCTAATTTAATTAATGCGTCTATTTCTTGTCTGTTTTTCTTGGAGTCGTCTCCAATCCAAGCGCCTACAAGTGTTTTAATGCCTTGTTCTTTTGCTGCTTGTGGCACAAACTCGTTACCTTCAATGCAAGAAAATGAGCGCACCCATTTGATGTAAGGTTTTAAAATCTTCATCCGTCTTTGCACTTGCTCTAAGGTGATATGGTCCCCTGGCTCCTGCCCATCTTCATACATACTAAAGCAAATACCATGCATGCCGCTGTCTAATAGCTTTTTATAAATCGCCTTTAAATCTTCAGCGGTTGCATCTTCTGGAATATAATTTTGATGTTGGATAGAGGCTAAAAACGCTTGTTGCCTCTCTGTTAATACCTGTTCTTTTCTGTATGACATAGTTTATCTAAATTTTAATTTTTCATGTTTATTCCATAAGCCCCAAGTTTGACCTACATTTCCTTCGTGATGAATTTTCCAAGGTTCATCAAAAGAAGAAAAATAAAAGATATCAATATCTTTTTGCTTTGCCCATGTATTGACGTCTATAAAATACTTCATGGCATTCAAGTCTGATGGAGTAGCATCTTCCGTACTTTCTCCGTCGCTTGGCCAACCTGTTTCCGAAATGATGACTGGTTTATCACCAGCTTGCTGTTTTATCAAGTTGTACATATAGCGAAGATAAGCCGGCGCAATATCGATATGGGCTCCCTCCCAAAACGGATAACAGTTAATGAGCACTACATCACAAACCTCGATTAAAGATGGGTGTTGGTCAAAAATATAATAGGAATCTACATAAGCTACTGGAACCTCATTAGGAAGTAAATTCTTCACTTTCTTTATGTAGGCTTTTACCTCTTCTAGACTTAATTCGTTTCTGAGCAAGACTTCGTTCCCAACCACAGCTATATCTACTAGACCGTCTTTAGCGAGATTCACTAAAGCCTCAATTTCTTCTTCATTTCTGTCTTTATCATCACTTATCCAAGCACCGACAACGGTATTTAAATTGCTTTGCTTAGCTACTCGTGGTGTATATTCATTTCCACAGGTACAAGAAAAGGAACGGACCCAACTTGTGTAGTTTTTGATGATGTGAATTCGCCTTTGAATTTGCTCTTCACTCAGCCTATCATTCAAATCTTGACCTTCTTGATAAGGGCTAAAGCAAATGCCATGCATTTTTTGTTTAAGTGTTGAAGCAAAAGCACTTCTTATTTGCAAAAGGTTTTGCTTAGTGTAATCTGTATCAAAAATTGGGTCTTTTTTGAGGTTAAGGGAAGACAAATTGAGGTGTTGAGTTTCCAAATATCCCGAGGATGTAAGTTGCTTTGGTTTAGCATTTCTGCGTTTGAGTGCTCTACCGATTTCATTAACACGCTTTTCGTCCAAATCATACCCCCACATCACCAAAAAGGCCAATGCAGCGGTGCCGGCAGGAAAGATGATGTCTGCTATTCTAAGGTTGTTCATCGTTTCAATACTTTGTTCTGTCACGCCAGGATCAAAACCAACAATGCTTAAAATCACACCGCCTAGAACTAAAGCAATGGACTGACCGATTTTCACCATCAACCAATAAATTGCTCCAAAAGTACCCTCTTTTCTTGGTAAGCCATTTTCTAGTTCGTCTAAATCGCAAACATCTGCTGTCATAGACATCATTAAAGTAAAGAGGCCTCCCATTCCAAAAGCAAACAGTGGTATTGGCAAAAAGATGAGCCAAGGCACTCCATTGGATACATCAATTGTAAACCAACTCGCCCCTATAGAATCTAAATATGGATTTAATCCCTCATACAAGGAACCTAAACCTTGGGTTAAACTTTGCCCTAAAGAGGTTTCATTGAAGCGATCATTTAACTCCACATCAAAACCCCACCATTTAAGTACATAGCCAACGATGGATAAAAACGTAGCTAGCAAAAATGCATTGCGTTTTCCAATTTTAGTGGCAATTTTGGATATGATTGGGATAACGATAAAAGCCGTAATCACTGCATTAATAGTATTGAACCAGGCAGGCCATGTACCCGCGGCATCATAACTGCCATTATACATATAAAATACAATAATGAACACGCCAAACGCGGCCACTAGTTGAAATCCATTAAACACTAAAAACGTGGCTCCACACAGTTTCATAAAAGGTTTGTTTTTGGAAATCAAAACAATACCTTCAAAAAGCTTTTTAAGATTGGAAGCTAAACTTTTAAAGGTAATTTTTTCTCGATTATCCATATCGGAAGCATCAATACCTTTACAAAACAAAGCCGGTAAAATCCCAAAGACAATGGTCATTACCCCAACAATTAGCGCCATAGTACGGACGCCTTCTGTAGTTGTGCTGAATGTGTCTTTATTTGGGATGATGACGTATAACCAGGGTACAATAATCCATGCGATTTGCCCCATCGTATTAGAAAAAGCCATTAAGCGGGTACGCTCATTATAATCTGGGGTCATTTCATAACCTAAGCCTACCAAAGGTGTGGCAAACATGGTATTTCCTATTAAAAATAACAACTGCAAGACCAACACGTGCCAGAAAATATAGCTTTGCGAAGCGTTATCATCCAGTTGCCACATCAAAAAGAATAGAATACCACTAATAATGGCTCCGAAAAAAATATATGGCCGTCGTCTACCGTATCTAGACTTTGTATTATCGGTAATAAATCCCATAATAGGATCTGTAATCGAATCAAAAATACGGGGTAAACCACCGAGTAAACCTGCCCAGAAGGGGTCTACACCCCAGGCCGTAAGTAAAAAAAACTGAATAAAAACACCCAAAGTACCTGGAAGTACATTTAGGATAAAATGTCCTGCACCAAAGGCAGCCTTTTGACCTATAGGTACTTTTGCAGAAATTGGAGTTTTGGATTCAGCCATAGTTTAATATTTAAAGTGTGAATGTGAGCGTTTGTAGGGCTTGTGGCTTAATTTCTAGTCGTTGAGTTTTCTCACCAACTTCTATGTCGAATACTTTTGCTTCCTCTGTCGTATTAAATACTACCACGGCATAACTTCCATCTGGATTTTTGGCGGCTGTGACCAATAGCTCTTCGTCTGATGATTCAAAATCAATGCGTTTAGCACCAGGTCGAATATATTTGCTAAACTGTGCCATTGTATAGTACAATGGTGTAAAATAAACCTGATCTTCATCGGGATCTACGATGACTGGCGCTACGCACCAATTTTCAAACCAATTGGGGCCGCCTTGTTTATCCAGAACCATATTCCAATCTATCCAACCATCTACATCATTATTTAAGCAACCAATAATGTCTCTCGCATAACGGTAAACGGGTCTATATTTAGGATGTCTGTGTTTGTCTTCTTCAGGAGCCCAGTCGTAGCCCCAATCTGTAGCTTCTTTTCTCCAGTACCAATCATCATCTTGCCATACTGGAACTTGAGCATCTATGCAGCCTTCCGTTTCAATCAAATATTTATCAGGAGCTTTCTGCTTTGCATATTTGAGTTGGTCTTCAAAAATCATAAATGTACTGGCATACCAATGTATGGCGGTTCCATCAAAGTATTTTCGTGAGGTTTCATCGCGATACATCTCGTCTACCCATTCATCTAAGTGCTCTCTATTTTGATCATAACCAAGAAGTACAATGTCGCTTTTGCCATCTTTTTCAAGCTGAGGCCCTAGATGATTGACCACAAAATCGGTCATTTCTTTAGGAGTGTAATGCATGCTCTCCCAGTTGGAGTCATTTCCTAAAGGCTCATTTTCTACGGTAAACCCCCAAATATCAATGCCTTCAGCTTTGTAAGCATCTACATATTTAGAAAAAAACAAGGCCCAAGTATCGTAGTAGTCGGGGTGCAATTTTCCTCCTACCCAATCTTTATTATCTTTCATCCATGGTGGAGCTGTCCAAGGGGAAGCAATAATGTTGAAGCCGTCTGTTGAAGCTGCCATGGCATCTTTTATCATCGGAATAAGATCATCCATATCTTCTTCTACTGAGAAATGTTCAAGATTTAAATCGTCTTCAATTGGCGCATACGAATATTGACCTAAGGAAAAGTCGCAAGAATTCATATGCGTTCGTGTTAAGGAATACCTTGCTCCTGAATCTGCAAAATAGGCATCGATGATTTTTTTTCTATTTTCATCGCTTAATCGATTAAGCAAATATGCTGAGGATTCTGTAAACGAACCTCCAAATCCACTTATAGTTTGAAAGCTTGTTTCTGGTTTTATGATAATTTGAGAAGTAGCTTCTTTTTCTGAAATTGTATTAACTTTAGAAAGTTGATTACCGCTTCGAGAGGTTTCTACAACCTCTACTTCTAGCGTGTTTTTGGTTTGGTCTTGTACACATGAACTAGACATATATCCAAGAATTAAAGCTATAGATAAAATGTTGAGGGTTCTCATAGTTAAGTTTTTTCATGAATTATTCAATGGTTAAAATTGATCTCATTTTTTATGGGTGGCATTTGTACATCCAGCAATAAATCCTCAAGATTACCATCATAGGTTTTTTTAATAGTATACTTTCCGCGCTTAAGACCATTGAATGTTCCTTTATCTACTTCCTCCCAAAGGGCATATTTAGCTTTCCCATCTACAGTGAACAATCCAAAAAAGTTTTCAGACCCGTTGGGGTATTGTGCATCTTTCCACGGTTCATCAAAAGCTTCAAAATAAAAACACTTGATTTTGTTTTGCGTAGCCCATTGGCGCATTTTATGATAATACAAGCTTTGTTTGTATTCATCAGTAGCTTTAGAGCCGTCGGGGCCGTAATGCCTGTCAGAAAAACTTGCCCAACCTGTTTCGCCAATATGAATAGGTTTGTCTACATCTAAGGATCGCATGTAGTTATGAACACTATCATACTGAGAAATGGCATAAGACAAAGCTCTTTCCATAGCTTTTTCCATCTTCTCGGAGTTACTTAAACCTTTTTCTTTGTGAGATACACCCCAAAACACAGGGTTATAATGTGTATCATGCATTGGGTAGGTATGAATTGATAGATAGTCTACATTTTTTACCAAGTCTTCCAACTCAGGTGTATGGTATTCGACATCACCACCACCCCAAGATGCAAAGTTGTCTGAACTTGTGATCCATACCTCTTTAGCTAATTTTCCTTTGGTTTTAAGCTCTTGAAGGTGGTTTACCCACTTGAGAATAATATGCGGTTGAACATAGTATGAAGTAGCCCATTTTACCATAGCTTCGTTACCTACAGCAATGATTTTCACAATGTCTGGATACATATTTGCAAGTTCCACTGCACGTTCTATCTCGATAGCATTGTGTTCGCTCTCTTCGTTGTGATTAAGCGGCTTGTCCGTCCACGCATTTTTGCAGTCTATCCAAGCTCCAAGCATCACATACATCTCAAAATTTGGATCTTCTTTTTTAAGTTCATTTATCGCTTTTAATACATTAGCTGCATGAGGAAGCCTCACATTGTATGTTCTGAGGATTCTAAAATTCAGAGCGTACATAATCTTTAAATCTTCTTTGAGCTGCTGAATTGTAGGCTGTATATCACGAGTGTTTTCGCGATAGCCTCCATAAGAGATAGCTAGGTATTCTGGCTTGGCTAAAATCTGTTGAGCCGTTAAATTATTTTGGTTTTGCATCGATTTGGACTCTTTTTGAGAAGGTTGGCAAGAAGCCAATACAATTAGAATTGAGGTTAAAACTAGAGATATTGGCTTCATAGCTGTAGTTATTTTAATATTGAAGTTTCTATGTGTACTCGAATCAAACTTATAGTTCCTGATCTTAAAAACACATCCTGACTAAACTGATCAGATAACTTCAAACCTTCTAAAGTCAGCGACTTCCCATCTTTCAATTCGACTTGAATTTGATTCTGTCTGGACATTATATAAACAATCGGCACTTGACAAAAGGTGAAACCTAGAGAGCCTGGCTCTAACTCCAATCTATGCTTTTTATTATCTAAATCTACATAGCGGAACACATGCGTGTCTTCAAGAAATTCTGTTTGCCTTAAAAGATGAGGTGCAAATTGCAATCTACCTTCTTTAATGCTTACGCCTAACTCTCCAAAACGACTCAAGACATCCTCTTTAACCTGTCCTGTCATTCCTGGTTGTTGGGCGCCTTTTCCAAAAGGAGTATGCGAATATGGATCTGTAGAAAAAGCACCGTACAACTGTGGAGATTTGTGTACTCCAATGCCTTCATTGATTTCATAATAATGTTCTAGCAAGCGACCAAGCGTTTCCGCAGAAGCTTTTTCTTCAATGGCTTTAAAACAGGTTTCCATAACCGCAAGTTGTAATTTTGAAACCATATGCCAATAGATAGAACCTAAGCCTTCATAACCGTAAAACGTCCCTGAACGTCCTGTAAAGGCTTTGTGATTAAAGACTTCTTCGTATGCTTTCAAGATATGATCCATCTCTTCGTTAACCAGCGATTGATATGTTTTACTTTTTAAATTAAGCAAAGCTGACTTAAGCTTTTTAGCATTGTTGAAATTAGCATTGAAATGATAATCTCCATTCGTATCCTTTACAATAATGCTCTTATCTCCATCTTCGACGAGTTGTTGAAGGAGTCGAGAAGATTTCACGGATGCTTCTGGTAAATGATTACGGTCTAAAAAGCCCTTTAAATTCTTATTCGGGTATAAGATATAGCTGTATTGATCGGGTCTAAACAAAGCACTTCTTTTGAGCCCATCCAAAAGGCTTAAGGCTTGTTCAGAATTTAAGTACTTTGAGCTAAGCACTGCCACTTGTCCTTCTAGCATTTCTTCAAGGTAGTCTATACTAACGTTATCACCCTCTACGGTCATCAAATTATAAGCGTGATACATCTTATCTGTACGTTGATTGGCACGAATGGTATGCTCAAGAAAGTCTAAACTCAAATTGATAAAATCACGTATATGACTTGCTTTAACCGTGGTGATACTTCCAGAAAATTTTTGCTCATAAATCGTGTTTCTAAATGCACTAGCGGCTTCACCAAGCTCGTCGAGCATTTGTTTTCTTTGTGCATCTGTAAACTGAGTTTTGGTTTGGTCTTGATGCTTTTCAAACGCATTATTAAGCTTTACAAACAATTCTGCCATTTCTGTTGAAATAGAATAGCTGTCATCCACATCTAAGCGATTAAAAACACCTTTGAAAAAATACATAAAACGGCGTAAATAGGATAAGGTTACCATCGATACACCATTACCTACTAGTGCATTATTGGCATCGTTCCATTCTGGTCGCTGAGTATTCATCCAAATCCCCGCTTCGGGGATGAAGTTGGATAGCTTAGATAATGTTGTGGCTAAGATTTTTTCAATGAAATTTACACGTACAATTTCCCCATTTTGATTTTCTAACAAAGCACCATCTGCGCCTAATTTCGAACGCTTCTCGCGTATAGCATGATCTAAATCGTGATCAAAATCGATGGTATCTTTAGGGTCTTTTAAAATATCTTCATAGGCCTTAATTCTGTACGGCACATTGGCATATACAAACTCTGAGGTATGGAAAAGTTTGGAGAGGTGATTAGGCTTATAATCCTCGTAAAACTCCAAAAACTTGAGCAAATATATGATTTGATGGTCTCCCCAATACCCAATATAAGACCACGGATCGTCTGGCTCTATGGTTTCCCAGTCGAAGCCGTCTTTAGTAACTCGGTATGGGTTGTAACCATCAAAGGTGGTTGCATTCAAAAACTTATAGATCATACTTTCTATAAACTCAGGATAAGAGTGTATAAGGCTTTCCCAGTTTTGGAAGATATCTCTCCAGTTTCCTTCATAGTCTAGAATTTTGTTTCCATTTTCATCTTTGGTATTGATGGAAAACTTATTCCATGGCCTACTAGGGTCTCCATGTCGCCTGCTGAATTTAAGCGGCAAATATTCTTTAGAAAGTCGAGAAAAGTCTGCATCATTGATGGTTTCTGAAAGCAGTTGTAAATCCTTAAGACTGAAAACGTCTGGAAGCTGATTGATTTGGGATGCATACAATTTAGCGAGTGGTGTATTCGCTTTCTCTAGATACGTTTTTAAATCCCAGAGTTCTATCTGATAGTTATTGTCGAAGATACCTCCACGCATAATGTTGAAAAGCGTGTTGGAATAATGCCTGATGTCTCTTAAGTTATCATCAGTACGATGTAAACCGTCTGCGGCAGCATTGAGCTGGGTGAGTTTTTCAGTACCTAGTTGAATGTCTTTTTGAATGTCTTTTATAAGGCTGGTGGATTTCAATTCTTTTTGAAGTTGTACAACAGCAGCATGGTTATAATTAACATCCGCAACGATATGCCAA
The DNA here is from genome assembly GCA_003565575.1 of Psychroflexus sp. Classification (GTDB taxonomy): domain Bacteria; phylum Bacteroidota; class Bacteroidia; order Flavobacteriales; family Flavobacteriaceae; genus Psychroflexus. The sequence goes on from PXBV01000346.1 coordinate 8,834, forward strand.
GATTTTAACTCTTTAGGTTTAAGCTGAAGCCTTTTATGAACAAAAAAGGCTCCTTTTTCTGCCTTTACATCGGTTTCTTCACTTATAGATTGGCCTGTTCTAAATTTCTCAAGCTGAAGTGAAGATAGTAAATACTGAGGTTGATCTAATCCAATGGACCACACTACATTCGCTTTAAGCGCTTCACTAGGTTCTGCCTTATCCACAGGCACTGCACTCAATGCAAAAATACCAAGACCAGACTTTTTATCAAGTTCATTACGCTTGTAAGCATCCACCAAATTACTACTTTGGGTTTGAAGTGCGCTGTCAACTTCTGCTGGTAAAATATTTTGTAAGCCATCTAGCATTTCAATGTCCAAAGCTGCTTGACTTAGACTTTCTAATTGAGATTCCTTCACAAACCCATATTTATCTGATGTAGACCAGCGGTATGTAAATTTAAGTTGAAGGCTATGGTTAATTTCTTCAAACATCAATTTATCTCCGTATATATTTTTGTATATATTTCTTGAAATGGAATAGTTTTCTACAAAGCGATTGGAAAACGGCTCCCAGTAGTGTGTATTTTCATGCTCTTTTACTTTTATAATTGTTTTACTTCCCGTATAATCAGCAGATTCGGTAATTTTATCATCGGTATAATAAGGAAATAAGGAGAACTCAGCGTTACGTCTTCCCGCTGTAAGTCCACCATTACTTGATATAAACATCCAATGATTGGAGTCGCTTACCACGCTCATAAAAAAAGGTCGTAATGAATCACTATGGGTGATTTTCAAAAACTTTTCACCATTGATACGTACTTGCAATAATTCACTTTTCTGTTTCTTTTGTTTTTGAGTCATTCTATGTCAATTAATTTATAACAAAGTTCACTAGCAGCAGATAGAAAACCTGCTGCTTATATATGTATTTTTAGCAAAGGTTTATTCAAATATCCTCACGTAATCCACTTCTAAAGTTTGAGGAAACTGAGTTTCTGAATTTGGAGAACCTACAAAGGTACCTCCTACGGCCATGTTTATCAGTAGATAAAAAGGCTTATTGAAGACCCACGCACCAGTTACATCCTCTGGGGTAGTTCTACTGTATAAAAAATCATCTACATAAAAGTTGATAAAATCTTCTCCCCACTCGATACCAAAAATATGGAAATCGGTATCCAAACGGTCGTTTTCTAGGTTATAGGTTTTAGTAATTGCTTGACCAGCGGAGTAACCTGGCCCATGCACACTGGCGTGTACAATGGTTGGGTCTTGACCTCTGTATTCCATGATGTCTATTTCACCAGTAAGTGGCCAACCCACTTCGTCTATATCTTCTCCAAGCATCCAGAAGGCTGGCCATAAGCCTCTTCCCCATGGCATTTTCATGCGTGCTTCTATTCTACCGTACTGTTGTGTTAACTTCTCTTTGGTAAGGATTCTTGCTGAAGTATATCCTGCTCCATCAAAAGATTCTTGCCTAGCCGTAATAATTAGTTTGCCGTCTTCAACTTTAATATTCTCTGGCCTGTCAGTATAGGTTTGTAATTCATCGTTCCCCCATCCTGCAATACCTTGATCTGAACCATCACCAATATCATAGCTCCAAATACTCATATCGAGTTCTGAACCCGAAAAATCTTCTTCAAATACCAAATTTTCAAGGGTTGTCACCCTTTGGGTTTCATCGGTATCACAGCTGTAAAAACTTAATGCCACAATACTTAATATAAGGCTTAAGCTTTTAGTTTTGTTTGTCTTCATTCTTTTCATCGTACTAATTTTAATTCATTGATTGCCTTTCACTCTTTCGACTAAGGGTTTATATTTCCTCCATCCTCTCTATAGAAATAAATGTTATCAACATAAAATTCACTAGGAGGTGTTCGCCCATTTACATCTGCAAGAATAATTTGTCCAAGATTGTTTCTTGGATTGAGTCCAGTAATATCAAAATCAATAGATATCCATTCTCCAGATACAAAGCCAGAGGTAAAGTTTTGAGACAAGGTCGTATCGTCACCTCCTCCAAAAGATTGGTCTGGGCCAAAATCAACAAGATCTATTCTCAGACCTGTATTTGCTGGTGGATCTACGGGTATAAAAATATCAAAGTGCAAGTGAGTAGCTAAGCTTCCATTAATAACAGGTACGTTTTGATTAAATTCAATGCCTACAAAATTGAAATTCAAATAATAAAGTACTTGATCACCATCAATTTCAAAATCTGCTGATGTTGTGGTTTGAAACGGTTCATAAAACCCATTATAAAAGTCTACGGGTCTATTTTGATAGGTATTACTAAATAGAGAAATCACACTTTGCGGATCTCTAGTGGGTGTTGGAGCAGGAGTAAATTCACCCAAGGATTCTACTATTAAAGACCCTCTAGCTTCATTACCTCCTATACTAGCTGTGATTTCAGCAGTGCCAGAACCTACAACATCTACTCTTCCTTGTTCATTTACTCTAGCAACCGACTCATCTGAAGAACTAAATATAAAAAAAGCGGGAGCGATAGCTGTAGTCACGTCACCTTCTGTGGTATTGTAAGTTTGCCTTAAGTTAGAGACTTGTAGATTTCCCCCAATAAAAGATTGAGATACAACATCCTGTCCATTTTGGATAGATGGTCTAGGTTGAGCAATAGTTCCTAAGTTTTCGAATTTAAGATCATCTATCCAAAATGTGTATGCATTTCCTCCCGTACTATTACTGCCAGCCGAGTACCTAAAAAGGCCCAATTCTTCCGTGAGCCGTGAAGGGTCAGGTAGTGGTATAATCACTTTTTCCCAAGCGGTACCTAGGCGTTTATTGAATAAAGTGGTTTGGAATCTATTTTCAAAAAAGTCTTCGCCAAGTCCGAATTCACCAATCATAACGCCTTGAGAAGCTCTTGCCCAAAATGTTAAGGCATCATAGCTTGTAAGGTTTCTAGGGCTAGAGTCTGTTCTAAAGATTGCTCCCCCAAAAGAACCTTTTGGGTTGTCTGCGTTAGGTATATCAAAACGCATAGATGCCTCTCCTTCAAAACTTTCTTTGTTGTCTACTGACCAAGCTTCTGCAAATGAACCATCATAGGGAAAGTAGAAATTATCTCCCATATCTACGGGGTTATCCTCGAAAATTGCGGGTGTAGTTGGAAAGGTTGCTATTCTTGCAGAATCGGATATTTCACGTTCGCAGCTTAAGCTCAAAACACTAATTAAGCTTAGTAAAGCGTATAATTTTAGGGTTGAATTTAGTTTCATAATGTTTTATTTTCCTAGGTTAATATGAACGTAGGTTCTAATTTCCCACTCAGACCCATTAGGGAATCCAATGGGATCTAAAATAGGTTGTGGAGGAAACACTCCTTCTGGTGGTGTAGCAGGTCCAAATCTTGGGGAATTGGCGTCTAAAGAGCGCCATGTGCCCATTATCCCAACGCGTGTATTGGGTAAAATAAACCAATCTGGTTTTCCCACTGTTGTGGATATATCAAGCATTAATTGTAACGGGAAGGTCAGGTTGAAATCTCTATGATAATCAAATGGTCCCCAATCGTTAACTTTTACGTGAGATTGTATTTTAATGTTATCATAAATCATACGTACATCACCTCCAAAACGCTTAATAAGTCTTGGGTCAATACCATTAGCTTGACCGTTTCCGTAATAGAAGTTTCCGATGATTCCAAAATCTGGGCTAATTTTGGAAACGATTCTTGTGTGCGCCTCCCATAAATCTTCTGCTTGAACAGCGGTTGGGAATGCAAAAATAGATCGATCTGCTAAAAACCCTATATGCCCATCCATAGAATTAGGGTGGTGTCTGTAAACGAAACCAGCACTCATGGCAAAGCCAGCGTCTTCTTTTCTATCGTTATCCCATTCGTACATCCACGTTCCTGGTGTTGGATCGTAGGTAAAAAGTATTTCACCAGAAGTAGTTTCTCTATTACCATCACGAACAGCAAATGGATCGTCTAAAAAGTTTCTAGCTACTCCGGGGGCTTGCACATCTAAAGGTATCGCTGCTACAAGTGGCTTTCTCCACATAAAGTTTGGCGCGATTTGGAAGTTGCCGATGTTGTATGTAAATCCAGAAAAGAAATTAGATTGGTTACCCATTCCAGAATCTTTTAATCTCCAACCTGTAAAGGTTTGGGTCATATCTGCACCACCGTTGGCTACAATACCCATAATTGCACCTTGGGCGTAGATATTAAATTTCCCACTTTCATAGGTTACTTTGGCTTTGCCTCCCCAATTGTCTGAAGCTTTTATCTCATCCTCAAAAATGGTGTAATTCCCTGGTGTTCCAGCCACGTCTTGATAAGTACTCCCGTTAAGTGGACTTCCACTCCATAAACCACCTAAAGACAAACCTACATTACCAAAGTCACGTTCTAAAGCTATCGCCATACGCTCTGTAGGCCATGGTGGAATTACACCACTCCGTACTTGGTTGGCATCCAAAACTCGGCGTCCATTTTCATCAAATCTCAGAGCTGTTTCGATGTCTCTATGATACACTCCCGTGATATCCCATTTTTTGAAGTTAGTCCCGTATTTAATCAAAGCCGTTGGGTTAGCTCCCCACCATAACTGTGGACCAAAAGCAGCTTTTACGCCTTCGGCTATTCCTTTTCCATCAACTTCAAATCCAAAAATTTCACCGCCATAAATATCTAAATTAGGCCCATAATTGGCTTCTGGGTAGAGTCCAAAAAAGTCGCCTTCATATTGCCAGTGGTAATGTGATGTCCGGTAGAAACCTCTTAAGTCAAAATGCTTGGCATTCCATTCATACTCTGCTTGGTATACGTTTAAACGATTCACATCCTGAATTATTCGCTCTCCATCTGGTGTATTTACTGTTATGGGTCGCCCTCTATTTTCATAGAAAATTTCATCAATAGGATTTTGAGCAACGTTTCCTAAAATGTTGAATTGAACATTGGCTCTGACATTGGGCGCTGGGTTGGCTTCAATACCGACAAAGTATGATTCTAAGTGGTCAAACCCCTGCTGATTTGGAAAAGCTTCACTATTGGGGTTTGGAGTATTTGGTGTTGTAAGCAGATGCCCTCCTGTGTAAAAGGTCGTAAATTGGGCTGATAATCGGCTAATACTTAATTTTTCAGACGAACCTCCTTTCAGCGCAGCCTTATCTCCTCTAGCTTTCAACACAGCTCCCATGAGCTGCACATTATTAAAATGATTTTCTACATGGCTAAGATCTTTACCGTCTTTGTAAGGGTTTAATTCATGTACTTCTTGTAGAGCGTAATAGGCAGCTCTAGGATATAACTCATATTGTCCTCTAGAATCGGTTGGCCCTTTTGCACAGACACCAAACCATTCCTCATTCATATTGTTTTCTCCTTCAACATAATCTCTATCATAGCCTGCATTAGCCCATGATGCATTAGTATTATGAACATCTAAGTCTGTAGTCTGTCCAAACTTCCACCACCCATCGCTAAATTGGAATGTATATCCCCCAAGAGAATTTTCAGCTAGACCTAATCCAGCAGCATTGGAATAAATATCTTTCCAATTATTGACCATATAGTAGGCTTGAGACTTTTGGTCTTCTTTGTTATCCCTTGCATTGAATGCATCTGCTCCAAATTCAGTGAAAAGAATAGGCTTGCCATACTCATTTTTTACACGCTCAAAAGCATCACCAAAAGAAGCACCTCGATACATGTTTGTACCATAGATATCTACATCAGGACATTCTTCGGCAATAATATCTAAAAAAAGTAAGTCACCATTACAAATGGCAACGGGAGCATTACTATTAATGGATTTGATAAGGTTGGAAGCTTCATTCATTAACCTATACATAGGTCTACCTCTGTTTTCTCCAACTGCGTTGATTTGATCTTCTTCATCTGGAAAGTCCTCAGTTTCAGCACCTGCCCAAAAGAGACCGTAGTTATTTTCATTACCGAGAAGGTAAAGCAATAAACCTCGAGTGTTCTTATATTCTTCTGCAATTTGTGCCACTTCACTTAAGAGCAACTCTTGCGTGTCGGGATCATCGTATTTGGTAACTGGAGTCCAAACTCCATTGAGCGTAAGTCCATAACGACCAAAAGAGTGGTTGAGCATGGTATGAATTCCATAATTGTCATAGATATACTCAATCCATTTGGGTTGAATTCCAACATAAACACGAATACTGTTAACTCCCATATTTTGAAGTAAACCCATCTCAGCATCTAGGGCTGACCTGATAAAATCATCAGATTGATCCCAAAAGCTATAGTCATAATTAGTACCAATAGGGAAATAATCCCAATTCATACCATTGACCATTAGATTTTGTCCATCGACTTGTAGTTTGTGACCTTCCTCATTAGAAACCACTTTAACAACATTGGCTTGAGGGTATACTAAGCTAAAAGTAAAAATTGCAAGGATAAACGGTAATAGTTTTTTCATGATAATTGATTTTCATTACTCATTATTTTCAAACTTAAAGGTTTTCGTTAAAAAAACATTAAATTGACACACTACAAAAAATATACATTAACAATTTTAAAATTTAACTCTTAATTTTTTACATTAAAGCAAGTAAATATTAGACATATCAATCTATATAGTAGGCTTGAAAAAACTTTAATAATTCCGGAAATCAGATTTTGTATGGTAAATGTATAGTTAAGACAGAATACTTAACAAGCTTCATAAACATAACTCACTAAGCTCTAACTCAACTACAATGAAGTTACATTTAAATACAGGAAAAATCATCAATAACTAAAACTGAGAATTCAACAATACTTTTCATAATGAAATATAAAATACACATAAAAATTAGGTAATTTAAATAGTAGCCTCAAAAGATAAAGAATCTAGTTATTTACAATGGATTACACTAAAAAAAAATACCTATACTAAATTGAAATCTTCTCCGAAAGTGTTTCACTTGAACTTGTCCCTACAAATATTTCAAACTCTCCATTTTCAAAGATCCAATCTCCATTTGGCAGATAATAGCCAAGTTCTTTCTCGGTTAGCTGAATGTCTATGGTTTTTTGTTGATTCGGCTTTAGTTCAATTTGCTCAAACGCTTTAAGTTCTTTTACAGGTCTAGAGATTTGGGCAACTTTATCTCTTACATAAACTTGCACTGTTTCAGTACCGAGGTATTTTCCAGTGTTCTTAATATCTATGCTAACTTGAATGCTTTTTGAAGCAGTTTGACTCAATTTTAGATTGGAGTACTCAAAGTGAGTGTAACTTAAGCCATGCCCAAAAGCATAGAGAGGGGAGTTCTCTTCATCGATGTAATGTGACCTAAAGACATCCTCTTGTTTTGGATTATTTGGGCGACCAGTAGGAAGCTCGTTATAATATAAAGGTAATTGCCCAAGGCTTCTTGGAAACGACATTGTGAGTTTACCACTTGGATTGTAATCGCCGAAGAGCACTTCAGCAATAGCCAAACCACTATAAGTTCCCAATTGCCACGCTTCCACTATTGCTGGTATGTGTTTATCCGCCCAATTTAAAGTAAGCGGTCTACCATTTTGTAAAACCAAAACAATATTTGGGTTTACTATGTAAACGGCTTCTAGTAGTTCTTGTTGTAAACCAGGTAACCCTATTTCTGCTCTGCTTCTACCTTCTCCACTTTGTAAGCCATGTTCACCCAGATTCATAATAACCACATCTGCATCCTTTGCAGATTGAATAACTTCAGTAAAACCAGCTCTGTCTGTTGTATTAATTTTGAGTTGTTTTATAAACTTTGGATCTCCATTAACAAGTTTTGGCCCTTGTACATATTTAATTTTGTTATTAGAATTATAGGTTTTCATTCCTTCAACAAGTGAAATAGCAGTTTCTTCCTCTGCTGCAATTCTCCAACTTCCTAAGGGAGAAGTTTTATCATTCGCCAACTCTCCTACAATAAGTATGCTCTGATTTTCTTTTGAAAGAGGTAATAATTGATTATCATTTTTAAGTAGAACTATAGATTTTTTGGCAAGACCTAAAACATCTTCTTTGAATTTTGAATTATATACCGTTTGCTTTTCCCTGTCTGAAGATAGGTATTGGTAAGGATCATCAAAAAGCCCTAATTCGAATTTTACTCTTAAAATCCTTGAAACCGCATCATCAATCGATTTTTCTTCAACTTCTCCATTATCAACTAAGCTAACTAGCTCTTCAATGAAATGGTAGGACTCCATATCCATGTCTGTGCCAGCTTTTACAGCTTTTTTGGCAGCATCTCTACCGTCAAAAGCATAACCATGATTTACCATTTCTCCAACAGAGTCCCAATCTGAAACCACAAACCCATTGAAATTCCAATGACTTTTAAGGATATCTCTAAGTATAAACTCATCACCAGTAGCTGGAATTCCATTTAGAACATTGAAGGCATTCATAAAAGTCTTAACATCTGCATCTACAGCAGCCTTAAAAGGAGGCAATACAGTATTGTAAAGGGTGGTTGTACCAATATCTACCGTGTTATATTCTCTTCCAGCATCACCAAAACCGTACGCTGCAAAATGCTTTGCAGTAGCAGCAATGGTGTGTGGGGAAGATAAATCATTCCCTTGAAAACCCTCAACTCTTGCTTTTGCAATCTTACTTCCCAGAAAGGGATCTTCTCCAGCCCCTTCCATTACTCTACCCCAACGTGCATCTCTTGATATGTCAACCATTGGCGCAAAAGTCCAATTGATGCCAGCCGAAGAAGCTTCCTCTGCAGCAATTTCTGCTGAGCGTTTAATGGCCTTTAAGTCCCAGCTTGCAGATTCTGCTAATGGTATAGGGCTGATGGTTTTATAACCGTGAATTACATCAAATCCAAAAATAAGTGGAATACCAAGTCGACTTTCTTCTACAGCCATTTTCTGAACAGCTTTTACATTTTCAACTCCATGGACATTAAGCATAGAGCCAACCCAGCCCTTTTTTATATGCTCTAGCTTAGAAGCAGCTTGGCCTTTATCAGGTTCTGGACCAGTAAAGTCCATAAAGCCACTATATTGATTCATCTGACCTACTTTCTCCTCAAGAGTCATTTTTGATAAAAGCTCCTCTACTTTTTGATTTATTTCGATGTCTCTACTTGCTGAATTTAAAGAAGGGTTTTGCTGACAAGCAATAAAAAAGATGCCAACAAAACCCATTAAAGTTAATTTCATAATTGAATTATTGAAATACGCGAATATAGTCAACTTCCATGGCACTTTCAGAAAATGCAGGATCAACAGCACCTCCAAATGTTCCTCCCATAGCAACATTTAAAATCAAGAAAAATGGTGCATTAAATGGAGTTGAGGATGTGTTTGTGTATTCATGATACACTTCATCATTGACCGCAAATAATATACGGTCTGCAGACCATTCTACAGTATATGTATTAAATTCTTCAGAAACTCCTGCAACGGTGGTAGTTTCTGAAATGGCGTTGCCTGCAAAATTACCAGGTAAATGAAGAGATCCATGAATAAGGTCTTGCTGGTTTCCAGCATGCTCCATGATATCAATTTCTCCAGTATCTGGCCAACCTACATCGGGAAAATTATCGCCAAGCATCCAGATAGCAGGCCAAGTTCCACCACCTTCTGGTAATTTGGCCCTCACTTCAACTCTACCATATTGAAATGAAAAATTATTAAGAGTAGTCATTCGTGAAGATGAAAAATCAAAACCATTGGTAGGTTCGCGTTTAGCTGTAATTTTTAAAACTCCATTTTCCACTACGGCATTATCATTTGTATAATACTGGAGTTCTTCATTTCCCCATCCTGGAATGCCTTGGTCTGCACCGTTTCCTATTTCAAAATTCCACAAATCTGAATTAGGTGCTCCATCAACATCAAATTCTTCTGAAAAAATAAGCTGATCGTACTCAGTTTCTAACATATTAGAAGCTTCTTCTGAATCACCTACAACACCATCAGGGTTAGTCGTCAATTTGAAATACCAAGCCAAAGGATCGGCTTGACCAGAAAGTGCTCTAACATGAAGATAATCTTCTGTAATTTCTAAAATCTCATAAGTACTTGTATTGATAAAGTACCCGAAGAAGCCACCATCTGTAATACTTATCTGCGTTCCTGTAGTTAAATCTTCAGGTAAAGTAGAGTTGGCAGGTCCTAAATTTAAAACCTTTTCACCTGTAACATCCAATGGCAAACACTGATCATCAGAACCGCCACCACCAAGTTGAGAAACAAAAGCCGCATTTACAAATGCTACTCCGACTCCATCGGGGTCTGTGTTGTCATGAACAAATGAAATGGCATCATTTGGCGCTTCTGAAATGGTAAAAGTATCATCATAAAAACATTGAGCCACTGAGTTTGGTGCGGCTGCAAAGAAACTTGGGGTAGTACCATCTGCAGGGCCTACACCCAAATGACCTGTTTCTCCGCTAGCTACGTACCAAGTTTTTGAGTCCCCACCTGTAAGAAGGCCCCGCGAAACAGGATCATCAAACGTACTTAAAACAGTAACGTCTATAGAAACACTTGAAGAAGCGCCTCCTCGTCCAGAAGCAATTACTGTAGCCGTATAGGTATTCACGCCAGTTCTTGAGTAAGGATGTGTCACATTTCCATCAGAAACACTTCTAACCACGTTATCACCAAATATAAATCTAAAATTGGAAGCATTATCTGCTGTTGCAGTAAATGTAACCTGACCTGAACCATCTCCAAATTCATTTTCAGCATCTGCATTTACCACTGTATAGTCTACTTGTAAATTAGTAGGAGCTTGTACTTCACCAAAGCTTGCATCATCGTCTTGACAGGCGAAAACCAACGCTAATGCGAGAGCACTTAATATTATTTGCTTATATCTTTTCATTGTGAACTATTTTATTTATAAAAGTAAA
>PXBV01000353.1 GCA_003565575.1 Psychroflexus sp.
AGGATTCATTTGATAAATATAGGATATCTGATGCTTTGATGACCAGTTATAAATTAGTTTGGGATGATTTCTGTTCTTGGTTTTTAGAAATTATTAAACCAGATTACCAGCAACCTATAGACAAAACTACCTTGGAAGCTACTATTGCATTTTTTGAAGATAATCTTAAGATATTACATCCATTTATGCCATTTGTCACCGAAGAACTTTGGCATCAGATAAAGAAAAGAGACGCTAAAGATTCATTAACTATTTCAAGCTGGCCAACTCAAACGGACTATAATTCTTCACTTATCAAAAATTTTGAATTTGCCACGGATGTAGTTTCTGGCATAAGAACTATTAGAAAAGAAAAACATATAGCTTTTAAAAATCAAATTGACTTACTTGTACTCAATAATGAATCTGTTACAGACCAATTAGACTCTATTCTGATAAAATTAGGTAATATTAGTAATTTATCATACACAGATGTCCAAGTGGAGGGTAGCTTAAGTTTCAGAGTAAAATCGAATGAATATTTTATACCTGTTGCAGGCAACATAGATGTAGAGGCTGAAAAACAAAAATTGGAGAATGAATTGAAGTATTACGAAGGGTTTTTAAAGTCTGTTGAAAAAAAATTGGCCAACGAAAAATTTGTAAATAATGCACCAGAAAAGGTAGTAGCCATAGAAAAGCAAAAAAGAGATGATGCTCTTGCACAAATTCAAACTATTACAAAAAGTTTGAAAAGCTTATAAATAGCTAGATTATTAATAAATCCAAACCAATTAATAGCCATTGACTTAGACTGTAAATAATTTTATGGAGGTAATTAAATTACATTAAACTCTTCACCAAGATGACGTTGAGCGAGTTTAATGTACTTAATTTTGGATTCACGTTGGGAGAACTTTTTTACTTGAAACATGGCATTGGCTTTAAAAGCATTCACTAATTCTTCCCCATTAACAGGATTCTGAGTTACTTTTAAATCAGATTCATTTTTAGCATGCTTGAAGTATGCGTAGAAATAAAGAAGCACGTCTTGAGGGAATTTTTTTTCAGTTTCACTTACCTTTTTATAAGCTAGATTAAAAAGCTCATCAAGCTCTTTGTTGGAGTATTTTTTAAAATCCATTACTTTTTTACTTTTGAAATAATAGATTCTCCACCTTTCACTTTTTGATTTAGTTCTACTTTAATTTCAGCATCAACTGGCAAAAACAAATCAACTCTAGAGCCAAATTTGATAAATCCAAAGTCACTTCCTTGCTCTGCTTGTTCTCCTTTTTTAGCATAGTTGACAATTCTTCTAGCTACAGCACCTGCAATTTGTCTAAACAGAACATTTCCAAACTTTGCAGTTTCAACAACAACTGTGGTTCTTTCGTTTTCTTCACTAGATTTAGGATGCCATGCCACCAAAAATTTTCCAGGGTGGTATTTACTAAACACTACTTTACCACCTACAGGGTAGCGTGTAACATGTACATTGAGTGGTGACATAAAAATGGAAACTTGTATGCGTTCTTCCTTTAGGAATTCTGGCTCATAAACTTTCTCTATGGCAACAACTTTACCATCAACAGGAGAAAGGACTTTATCATCATTTTTTACAATGTTGCGTTTAGGGTTTCTAAAAAATTGAGCAATAAGAATGAACATTAATAAGGTTACACCAAATACAAGGTAAATAATCCACTGTTGATTGTCATTGACTATGGCATTTGTAATAAGATTTATAGAGATAAAACTTATTAAACTAATCACTAAAATAGTGGAACCCTCTCTATGAAACATAATCTAAAATTAAAATAAAAACAAAAACAAATGTACTAGAAAAAAGAATACTATCCATTCTATCAAAAACACCTCCATGACCTGGCATTATTTTACCGCTATCCTTCACATCTGCTTTTCTTTTAAATTTAGACTGAACAAGATCTCCAAGCGTACCAAAAACGCTAGCGATAATAGCAAGAACAAACCACGCCCACCAAGGCAATATAGCTATGTAATAATAAATAATAAAACTGGCTAATATAGAAGCCAAAGCTCCGCCAATAAAGCCTTCTACTGTTTTTTTGGGAGAAATTCTTTCTAACAATTTATGTTTTCCAAAATTTTTTCCTACTAAGTATGCAAAAGAATCGTTTACCCATATCAAGACAAATGTACCAACGAGAACATATTCAAAATCTTTATCATAAACTGGAATAATAGTAAGGAATATAATGGAAGGCACTATATAAAAAAGAGTAAGTAAATGCTTTTTCCCTTCAAAAATGGGAATTTCATTAAGTGTAAACAAGTCTTTTAAAAGGAAGATCTTTACAAGGAGCGTCATCATTGCATAAGCAAAAAGTGGAATGAGTACAGAATTAGGAATATGAGTATCTTTTTCAAAAAAGTAAAATTGATGAAAATAATACAAAAGTATAACTAGGGAAACGTAGGAGATTAAGTTCTTGAATTTGAGTAAGGTTTGAAATTCTTTCAAACAAATAAAACCAACAATTGTAAAAAAAATCAGGAGCAAATAATGGCTTAAAAATGCAGATGATATGATAATAATCACATACAAAGCACCCGTAAGACTCCTTTTTAAAATTTCAGACATTGTTTATAAATCTTCTAATAATAGTAAATATAAGTTTTTTGGTGTACTTCCATAACTCATAAAATCAGAATCTTTATTTTCATCAAAGGTCTTGATTGTGGTAATGTTTGTAGGTAATTTTGAATGTTGGCGTTTATTGATATGTTGTAGACCTTCGCCAATCGTTTTAATAAGCTGACTAGTTTTGGCTACAATTATAAAATTAAGCGGCAAATCAGCTAGTTTTTTGTCTCCAATTTGGTTGGAGCTCATTAAAATAGCTCCTGTATTTGATATTAAAAATTCACATTCCGAAAGAAAAAAACTGGAGTTTAATTTTGTAGTAAAAGTGAGTTGATTATGACCAAACGTTTCAGCTAATTTTTTATGGTTACAATAGGCACTGGTATTGTACCAGTTGTTTTCTTTTAAAATTTCAGAAAAATTTAATCTTAATTCATTTTCATCTTCGCAGTATAAAAATTTACCCCCGTTTTTTTTAAAGTTTTGAACAAACTCTTCGTCAACTGGTATTTCTGGTTTGGGCATAAATTTACCAAGCTCATTGCCGTTTTCATCGGTAGGATGCTTATCAGAAGATTTCCCAAGCAGTCGTTTAAAGAGGTTCATAAAAATTTATCAAACATTAAAATAAAATTTTTCATAACTTAAAAAAAAGTAGCTTATAACAAAACTCAATCGCTTTTTTTATCATTTAATTAATGAAAATTCTAATTAATTAAAGCAAGCTTGTAGATTCAACTTAACGAATCGAAATTAGTATTATTAACTTATTTACAAACAAATATCTTTAATACTGTTAAGCCTAAAAGTTAATTTAAGGATGAGTAAAGTCTTTAAACAGATGGATAAAATCGAAATCAAACTATTATTGATTACCTAGCATTACAGGCATGACAAGCATAGTAATGTCTTCTCCAGTTTCCAGACCATCTACAGGAGTTAAGATTCCAGCTCGGTTTGGCAAACTCATTTTGATTTTAATGTCATCAGAATTTAAATTATTCAACATTTCAGTTAAAAACTTAGAGTTAAATCCAATTGTTAAATCATCTCCTTGATAATCACATGAAAGCCTTTCTTCAGCTTTGCTAGAGTAATCTAAATCTTCCGCAGAAATATTCAGCTCTGCACCTGCAATTTTAAGTCTGATTTGATGGGTAGTTTTATTAGAAAAAATCGACACCCTTCTTACTGAGCTTAAAAACAAGGCTCTGTCTATAGTCAATACATTAGGATTTTCAACAGGAATTACCGCATCGTAATTAGGGTACTTACCCTCCACCAACCTGCAGGTCAATTCAATGTTTTCAAAACTGAATCTCGCATTAGAATCATTAAATTCAATAATCACATCTTCTTCACTTCCTAGTAATACACCTTTTAATAAATTAAGAGGTTTTTTAGGCATAATAAATTCTGATGGATGATCAGTTTTAATATCTGTTCTAGTATATTTTACTAATTTATGAGCATCTGTACCAACAAAAATTAATGCATCTTCTGTAAACCTAAAGAAAACCCCATTCATAACTGGCCTTAAATCATCATTTCCAGTAGCAAAAATTGTTTTATTGATGGCTGTAGACAATATATCTCCTACCAAAACAGTTTTTTGAGCATCCTCAATAGCTACAGGAGAAGGAAAATCTTCAGAATCAGCATAAGCTAAAGCGTATTTGCCTTGGTCAGAACTAATTTCAATAGTATGGTTATCCAGTTTATTAAACGTAAGAGGCTGTTCTGGAAAAGCTTTAAGTGTGTCTAACAGAAGTCTTGCCGGAACTGCAATCTCCCCGTCATCAGAAGATTCTACTTCTAACTTTGCACTTATTGTAGTTTCTAAATCTGACGCTGTTATTTTTAACGTATTTTGATTTAACTCCAAAAGGAAATTATCTAAAATAGGCATTGTGTTATTTGTGTTGATAACTCCTCCAAGGGTTTGAAGGTTTTTCAACATATATGTACTGGATATTATGAATTTCATGAAATAAAGTATTTATAAATGCAAATATATTTTATTCTAACAAATATTAACCTATTATGATGAACTAAGGTGAATTTACAGATGTTGATTGTTTATAGTATCTCTGATTAGCTCATTAGTATACTCCCATTGACTCAAGCCGCCTTTAAGTTGATATATTTGCTTGAACCCAGCTTCTTTCAATATAGCAGTGCATTTTTTGGAACGTCTTCCTGTCCGGCAATAGACGGCTACAGGCTTGTTTTTATCCAACAACTTAATTTTTTTATCAAAGTCTTCGTCATATATTAAATTTTGAGCACCTTTCAAGTGTCCTTCTTGAAAGGCTTCTAATGCCCTAACATCGATGAGCTGAAGTGAATCAATAGCCATTAATTCTTTCATTTCATCAGATGAAACTAAAACAGGCTGACTGCCTGTGTCTTTACAAGAAGCAGATAACACAAGCAGAAGAAGAATTGACAGTAAACTTCTCATTTTTTAATATCACCTTTCCAATCCAAAATACCTCCTTCCAAATTATAAGCGTTTTCAATACCAACTCTGTTCATAAGTTGACAGGCCATTTCGCTACGTCTACCAGATCTACAGTATACATAGTAATCTTTATCTTTCGGTAGCTTCTCAATTTCTTTCATAAAGTTGGAAGAATCTTGAATATTTATAAGTTGAGCACTTTCAATATAACCCTCTTCAAATTCTTCGGGTGTTCTTACGTCTATAATTACAGGATGCTTAGACGCTTTCAAGCCTTCAGTCCAATTCTTCTGATTTAAATTTTCCATTCTATTTCTTTTTAAAAAAGTAAAAATACAATATTCCGTATAGTTAGTACATCTATCTTCATATTTCTATGCATTTTTTTTCATATAAAGTTTAACATAGTATTTAAATTATAAACAAAAAACACTACTACATTTGTATAAACAATTGTTGTAGTTACATGGTTATAGAAAAACAGCTTAAAATTTCAAAACAGCTTCCTGAATATAAGCGAAGTTTATTAAATGTGCTTTACACAGGCAATTGGGTTACTGATGAAATAACTAACATCTTGAAACCTTTTGATATAACGACTCAGCAATTTAATGTTCTTAGAATTTTGAAAGGAATGAATGGTAAGCCCTGTACGCTCCAAACTATTCAAGAGCGAATGATAAGCAAAATGAGTAACACTACTAGATTGGTAGATAAACTCATCAAAAAAAATTACGTAAGTAGAGAACAGTGCGAAAGCAATAGAAGAAAAGTTGATATAACAATTACAAATGAAGGCATAGACTATCTAAATAAAATAAACAACGTAGTAGATAATAAAGAAGAACAGCTCACTCAAAATCTTACAATTGATGAGTTGTATCAATTAAATGAACTATTAAATAAATTAAGAACAGAAAATTATGAATAATTACATTGAAAATTTACACTGGCGGTACGCCACCAAACAGTTCAACTCAGAGAAAAAAGTAACTGAAAAAGATCTAGAAGTGTTGCTAGAAGCTATCAGATTATCCGCATCTTCTTACGGCTTACAACCTTACGAAGTTATCGTAGTAAGTGATCCTGCTGTAAAAGCTAAACTAAAACCAGCAGCTTTTGGTCAACCACAAATTACAGATTCATCTTATCTTTTAGTATTTGCTTACAATACTAACGTAGACGAAGACTATCTAGATGCGTTTATCAAAAATAACAGTGATACTCGTAATCAGCCAATTGAAGATTTTGAAGGTCTAAAAGATATGATTAAAAATACTGTTCTGACATTTTCTGATGAAACTAAAGAAGTTTGGGCGTCTAGACAAACCTATTTAGCTTTAGGAAATTTGTTGTCTGTAGCAGCAGATATGAAAATAGATGTTTGTCCAATGGAAGGTTTTAATCCAGCTGAATTTGATGAGATATTAGATCTTAGCTCAAAACATTTAAAGTCTGTGGCACTTGCAACTATAGGTTACCGAAGTGAAGAAGACGGATTAGCGAATGCTAAAAAAGTAAGAAAGTCTAAAGAAGAATTATTTACAAGAATTTAATTATAACTATTTAAAACTCAAAACTATGAAAATGAATGTATTAAAAGGTGCCTTAGCTACCACTATTATCTTGAGCTTAGTAGCATTTACCAATGCTATTGAAAAGAAAAAAGTAAACATCAAAGAAAGTACTATCCACTGGGAAGGTGAAAAATTAACTGGTTCTCATGAAGGAACTATTAATTTGAAAGAAGGATTTTTCTTAATGGAAAATGATGAGCTTGTTGGAGGTGAGTTCATTGCAGACATGACTACAATAGATGTTACAGATTTAGAAGGTAAAAGTAAAAATGACTTGATGGGTCATTTAAAATCTGATGATTTTTTTGGCGTAGAAAACTACGAAACAGCAAAGTTTGTCATTAAAACTGTTGCAAAGAAAGGAGATACATACGGGATTTCAGGTGATTTAACTATTAAAGGAAAAACTAACCCAATTGCATTTGATTTAAAAATGGATGGTAATACTGCAAGTACAAATCTTTCTGTAGATAGAACAAAATACAACGTGAGATATGGATCAAATTCATTTTTTGACAATCTTGGGGATAAAGCTATCTATGATGAATTTAAACTTGCAATTAATTTAAAATTTTAATGTTTGATTTGATTAATTGATTTTGTAAAAACCGCGTATCAAAACGCGGTTTTTTTATTGTTTAAAATAATCCCAAGTAATTTTAAGCCCATCTTCAACACTAAAAAGAGGAACGTATTCCATATTAGTTTTAGCTTTTGTGATGTCTGCCAGGGAGTCTCTTACATCCCCAACTCTTGGTGGACCGTAAATAGCCTCAACCTGTACGTTGGAAGCATGTTTTAAAGATGCCCATAATTCATTTAGGCTTATGCGTTCTCCAAAAGCAACATTATAAACTTCATTTGTTGCGGATTTAGGTGCAAAGGCTGCCTTAATGTTAGCTTGAACTGCATTTTCTACAAAGGTAAAGTCCCTAGTTTGTTCTCCATCTCCATTAATTGTTGGAGAAGTTTGGTCTTTTAAAGCTTGCATAAACAAAGGAATAACAGCGGCGTAAGCTCCATTAGGGCTTTGCTTAGGACCAAATACATTAAAATAACGTAAGCCTATGACCTCCAAACCATAGGTTTTTGCGAACACATCTGCATAAAGCTCATTTACATATTTTGTTACAGCATAAGGCGATAAAGGTTTTCCTATAATGTGTTCAACCTTTGGCAAATTAGGACTATCTCCGTAAGTAGAACTAGAAGCTGCATAGACAAATCGCTTTACAGAATCAGACGCTTTACAAGCTACAAGCATATTCAAAAAACCAGAGACATTCACTTCATTACTGGTGATTGGATCATCTATAGACCTAGGCACAGAGCCTAAAGCTGCTTGATGTAAAACAATATCTATATTTTTGACCGCAGTTTTACAATCTTCAATATTTCTAATATCTCCTTCTTGAAATTCAAAATTAGTTTGAGTTTCAAATTCTGAAATATTTTCATAATAGCCATTAGAGAGGTTATCTAAAACACGAACATGATTAGCGCCGTATTTTAAAAGGTATTCAACAATGTTGGAACCTATAAATCCAGCTCCACCGGTAATTAAAAAACTATAATCTTTTAAATCGTGTTGATGATATGCATGAGAATACATCATAATCTTCCGTCTATTATATGAGTTGGTAAAAAGGATTTTACATCAAAAACAACGGCTTTATCATTTTTAAGACTTTGAAAATTCAAATTTAAAAATTCGTTATGAGAAACCGCTAAAACAATGCTATCATAAGTAGAAGCAAGATCTTCACACCTTAGTAGATCTATATCAAAAAGGGATTTTACTTCATTTTTATCTGCCCAAGGATCACATACATCTACCTGCATATTGTAAGCCTCCAACTCTTTTATTACATCTATAGCTTTTGTATTTCTCGTATCTGGGCAATTTTCTTTGAAGGTAATTCCAAGCACCAAAGCTCTCCCGTTTTTAACCTTAGCTTCATTATTAAGCATAAGTTTTATAACTTCATTAGCCACGTATTTACCCATGCCATCATTCATTCGTCTTCCAGAAAGAATGATTTCTGGGTTATAACCAACCTCCAAAGCTTTTTGAGCCAAATAATAAGGGTCTACCCCAATACAGTGCCCTCCAACGAGACCTGGTGTATATTTAGTAAAATTCCATTTGGTTGCAGCAGCCTCCAAAACATCATTTGTATCGATACCTAGAAGTCTAAATATTTTTGATAATTCATTCACAAACGCAATATTAATATCACGCTGAGAGTTTTCAATCACTTTAGCTGCCTCGGCAACTTTTATGCTACTTGCCAAATGCGTACCAGCTGTAATGATAGACGCATAAAGCTCATCTACTTGTTTAGCAACTTCTGGAGTAGATCCAGAGGTAACCTTCAAAATATTTGTAACCGTATGTACCTTATCCCCTGGGTTAATACGTTCTGGAGAATATCCTGCATAAAAATCTTTATTGAATATTTTTCCAGAAACTTCTTCAAGGACAGGGACACAGACTTCTTCTGTAACCCCAGGATAGACAGTAGACTCGTATATAACAATGTCACCATCTTTTAATAGTTTGCCTATGGTTTCACTTGCTTTTATAAGTGGTGTTAAAACAGGCTGTCTATTTTTATCGGTAGGAGTTGGCACAGTTACAATATAAACATTGGCGTCTTCCATATCTCGGGGAGTTGTAGACAATTTCATAGCCGGTGATTCAGTTTCTGACAAAGCTTCTTTTAAATCTGCATCAGAAACTTCAAGGGTGTGGTCTACACCACTATTTAATTCATCTACTCTAGCTTGGTTGATATCAAAACCAATGACAGGATATTTTTTTGCAAAAGCCACTGCTAAAGGTAAACCAACGTAACCCAAACCAATCACTGCAATTTTAGGATTTTTCATTGTTAGAAATGATTAAGTTTAATAGTTGTATTCTTTATATTTAGAATCACATAAATTTTAATTAAAAAACTTTAAAGTTCTTTGCAAATATAAGTTTTGAATTAGAATTTTAAATAAATACTTGAATTAATATAAGCAATTAAAAAAGTGATATACTCATATAAAATTCAACAGTAAATCTTTACATTATCAATTATATCTTCAATAAATAATCTTTTATCTTAAAAAGTTTAAAATATTTTTTTAATTCTATTGAATTTTATATATTAAAGAAATTATTTTATACTTGCTTAGATATAAAATCAAAATATAAACAGCTATGAAGAGGGAATCCCATTCAAAAGAACTCCTCGACAGGAGAAAAAATATAGTCGCCAATGGTGTTGGGGTTTTTAATACGGCTACAGTAGCAGATGCTAAAGGAGCGATTATAACCGACGTAGATGGTAATGAATTAATAGATTTTGCTGGTGGAATAGGCGTTGTAAATGCGGGGCATTGCCCTGCTCCTGTTGTAGAAGCTATCCAGAAACAAGCTGGAAAATATCTTCACACTAGTTTTAATGTAGTATCCTATGAACCTTACATAAAGTTATGTGAAGAACTTGCAGAAATTCTTCCACACGGAGACCATACTAAAGTAATGTTAATAAGCACAGGAGCTGAAGCGGTAGAAAATGCTATCAAGATAGCAAGACAAGCCACACAGCGTCCAGCAGTTTTGTGCTTTAGTGAAGCCTATCATGGAAGAACTCTTATGGGTATGACACTTACTAGCAAGGTGAATTATAAATTTTCATGTGGGCCATTTGCTCCAGAAGTCTATAGGTTACCATTTCCTAACTTTTACAAGTACACAGGAAAAGACTCTATGGAAGAATTTATTGATAATGAGCTTAGACGACTTCACGATAGTGCAAAAACATTGGTAGATATAAACACTGTTGCTGCTATAATTGTAGAACCAATTCAAGGTGAAGGTGGTTTTAACCCAATACCTAAGCGTTATTTAGAAGGCCTTAGAGAATTTTGTGATCAATATGGTGTGTTGTTAATTTTAGACGAAATACAAAGCGGGTTTTGTAGAACAGGTCATTGGGCTAGTTGGCAGCATTACGGTGTGCAACCCGACTTGAGCACCTATGCTAAATCTATGGGATCTGGATTACCAATTGCTGCCGTAGTTGGAAGAGCTGAAGTGATGGATGCAGCCCTACCAGGAACAATTGGTGGTACTTATATAGGAAGTCCTGTCTGTTGTGCTGCTGCATCTGCTACCATCAAATACATGAAAGATATCAATTTGAATGAAAAAGCCAAACATATCGGTGAAGTTGTAATGCAACGTATGCAAAACTTACAAAAAGAAGTTTCTGAGATTGGAGAAGTTAGAGGAGTTGGCGCCATGATTGGCATTGAATTTATAAAAAACAATGACCCTAACTCACCACATTCTGAATTATGCGATAAGATTGTAAAGGGTTGTGCTGAAGATGGTCTTGTGCTTTTAAGCGCAGGAACTTACAAGAATGTTATCAGAATTTTATCGCCTTTGGTTATCACAGAAGATGAGTTAAATAAAGGTCTAGATATCTTAGAAAAACATATTTTAAAACACACCCAATCTACATTACAAAAAGTACTGAGTGTTTTTAAATAAAATAACAAAATCAAAAAATTCAACTAATAATTTAAATTCATAAAATTTAGATGAGACCATTTGCAATAGCAGGAATTCAAATGAAAGTTTCGGCAGTAAATTCTAATGTAGAACTAATGAAGCTGAAACTCGACATAACAATGAGCCTATATCCATGGGTAGAAATGGTGGTATTTAGTGAATTATGTGGACACGGTCCTTTAATTCATACGGCTTCAGAAATTCCAGGTTCTTTTGAAGAAGAAATGCAAGCCATGGCCAAAAAACATGGTATCTGGTTACTACCAGGTTCTATTTTTGAAAAATGCGACGGGAAAGTTTACAATACAGCTACTGTTATTAATCCTGAGGGTGAGATTGTAACGCGATACAGAAAGATGTTTCCATTTTACCCTTATGAAGTGGGAGTTACCCCTGGCTCTGGTTTTTGTGTTTTTGAGGTACCCGGTGTGGCCAAATTTGGAATATCCATCTGTTACGACATGTGGTTTCCAGAGACCATAAGAACTTTAGCTGTAATGGGAGCAGAAGTTATTTTACACCCAACCATGACAGGAACTATAGATCGAGACATAGAGCTTTCAATTGTGCGTGCCATGGCCGCCTGCAATCAATGCTACTTCTTTGACGTCAATGGACTAGAATCTGGCGGTAATGGAAAGTCTTTAGTTTGTGGTCCAGACGGTCGCGTAATATACCAAGCAGAAGGCAACGAAGAAATTTTTCCAATTGAATTAAACATTGAGCGCGTAAAGCGTAGCCGAGAGCTTGGCGTCTTAAGACTTGGACAGCCATTAAAAAGCTTTAGAGACCATATTGGTGAATTTAATATCTACCAACAAGGAGCTCAATTGCCTTACTTAAACTCTTTAGGTCCTCTTATAAAGCCAACTAAAATGGACACCTTAGCAAAACTAAAGGTACAAGAACATGAATTTGAGCAGAGTCACCCAACACAAGCTCAGGGATTTAAAGGTTTTACTGAATCATAAATTAAAAACCAATGGGAGGAACAGCACCAAAACACAAAAAGATAGAAAATACCAAAGATGTAGTAAGTTGGTTTGAAATACCAGCCATCAATTTCCAACAGTCCGTTGATTTTTATAATCAAATCTTTGGAATTGAAATGGAAACTCAATTCAATGACAATTACGCCATGGCTTTTTTTCCCGTCAATAAAGGTATTGGAGGGTCTATAGTAGCTGGCCCTGGCTCAACCCCTGGTGAGGCTGGCCCATTGGTATACCTTAATGCAGGTAAGGATTTAGATATCGTGCTTAAGCACATTGAACCAGCAGGAGGGAGAGTAGTAATGTCCAAAACCATGATTAGTGAAGATGCTGGATATTTTGCGATTTTTATAGACCCAGAAGGAAACAAATTAGCTTTGCACTCAACCCATTAAACTATGCTAAAAAGCACACATAAAAGTTCAAGTCATTATAATATTAATCAATTAAGATTAGAGTCTTGGAATACTCTCAAGCTGGAGACTTCTAAGCTAGATACTTTTCCGCGTAAATCTTCAGAAGCTTCAGCTCAAAAAAAACTAGTAAAAGAATTACTAAAGAAACTTGAAACTATAGAGAGTTACTTTGCGCTTCCAGGTATCTCAAGAATGACTATGCTAATGGAAATGCTAGAAAAGAATGAACATACAGCATTATCACACAAAGTTACTGATATCACAAAACTACTGGTTAGTGGAAAATTCAGAAGTAATCCAGATGTATTTGATGAGGAAGATTTAAATCTCGAAACTACGGATAATTTAAAGCCTTCTGAAGTTAAGACTAAAAATTATTTTGAAGTCTTATTTGTAGAGGACATTTCTATACAAGAAGAGGTTAAGTTAAAAGCAGATTTGCACGAGGTTTCTACAGAAAATGATCAATTTGATTATGGTGTTATTTTACAACGGAGCTTTCAAGATGCTATGATTGCTTTATATTTCAATAGTAACATCCAGGCAGTTGTTATCCGTTACGCGCCTCCATTTAAATCCAAAAAGATCACACCAACTCTTGAGCCATTTATTCAAAATGTGCTTAACTTGAATATGCAGACTAAATTAGAAAGTGACCTTGGGCCTACGCTTGGCCGGATGGTCAAAAAATTTAGACCTGAACTCGATATTTATTATGTCACAGACACCTCTTTAGGAAATTTAAAAGACACAACGCTTAAAACTTTCAAACGAATTTTTTACAGAGCTGAAGATGTTCAAGAATTGCACCTGACTATTCTAAGAGGGATTTATCAGCGCTTTCAAACCCCATTCTTTTCTGCTGTAAAGGAATATAGTAAAAAACCAACAGGTGTTTTTCATGCCATGCCTATTTCTAGAGGTAATTCAGTATTCAAGTCTAGGTGGATAAGTGATTTTGGTCAATTTTACGGAAGAAACATGTTTTTAGCAGAAACCTCTTCGACTAAAGGAGGTTTAGATTCGCTATTGCAGCCCACAGGTACTTTGAAAAAAGCGCAAGAAATGGCTAGCGATGCTTATGGGTCTCTCAATACGTTTTTTGTGACCAATGGTACTTCCACCTCAAATAAAATTGTGGTGCAAGCCTTAGTTAAACCAGGTGATATTATTTTGATTGATAGAGATTGCCATAAATCTCACCACTACGGTTTAGTGCTTTCTGGTGCTTATCCGGTATATCTGGATTCTTATCCTATAGAAAAGTTTTCTATGTATGGTGCAGTGCCACTAAAGCAAATCAAAGAAAAACTTTTACAACTCAAAGAAGCTGGAAGAATAGAACTCGTAAAAATGTTGCTATTGACTAATTGCACCTTCGACGGCTTGGTGTATAACGTTGAAAAAGTAATGGAAGAAGTATTGGCCATCAAGCCAGATATGATTTTTCTTTGGGATGAAGCTTGGTTTGCTTTTGCGGGTTTTACCTATAATTACAAGCAAAGAACGGGTATGTATGTAGCAAATAAGCTTCATAAGAGATACAAAACCAAAAGATACAGATTAGAATATGAGGAACACATTAAAGGTCTAAAGAAAGGAGAAGTTCCAAAACTTCCAGATCCAGATAAAGTCAGAATTCGAGTTTATTCCACCCAAAGTACTCATAAGACTTTAAGTAGCTTTAGACAAGGATCAATGATTCATGTCTGGGATGAAGACTTTAGAAAAAAATCTCAAAGCACCTTTATGGAGGCTTATATGACGCACAGTTCTACTTCTCCCAATTATCAAATCTTAGCTTCACTTGATGCTGGAAGAAGACAAGTTCAGTTTGAGGGCTACGAACTTGTAGAAAAAAGCATCGAGGTAGCTATGATATTACGAGCTAAAGTAAATGACCACCCAAGGCTTAAAGCTTATTTTGATGTGCTCACAGTCGGAGATTTTATCCCAAAAGAATTTAGAGCTTCTGGCTTGCAAGAATACTACAAGCCTAAAGTGGGTTGGAATAGAATGGAGAATGCATGGAAATATGATGAATTTGTTTTAGACCCTACCAAAATCACATTACACATTGGTAGAACAGGCATAGATGGAGACACTTTCAAAAGCAAGTATTTGATGGATAAGTTTGGGATTCAAATCAACAAAACATCCAGAAACACTGTCTTGTTTATGACTAATATTGGGACAACCCGAAGCAGTATAACTTACCTTTATAATGCTTTGCTTCAAATTGCAGATGAATTGGATGCTGAGCAAGTATCCCACTCATCAAAAGAACAAACTATTTTCAAAAATAAAGTTTGTTCTTTAACCCAAGATTATCCGCCATTACCAGACTTTAGTTATTTCCATCATTCATTTCAAGCAGTGCCAGGAGTGCCTGGAGGGAATATTAGAGAAGCTTTCACATTGGCCTATAGCGAAGAGCATTATGAATATGTTCCTTTAGAAGAGTGCTTACCATCCATCAAGGAAGGCCGAGTTTTAGTTGCATCCTCATTTATCATTCCGTATCCACCAGGATTCCCAGTTCTCGTTCCTGGTCAAGTGGTAAGTGAAGAAATCGTTAGATTTTTAACGGTTTTGGATGTTTCTGAAATTCACGGGTATCAACCAGAACTTGGACTTCGTATATTCAAAGATGCTATTTTAAATAGACAAAAAACAGTATCGTCTATGGGAAGTAATGGAAATTTCAAAAAAAAGAATTTAACTCAATAAAAAAATATGAATTCAAAAAAGAAAAAAGATTCAGCTCAAAATGATGAACAACTCCATAAACAAGCTACCATAACAGGCAAGGACGAAACAAAAATTCCACGCCGTGGTAGCACAAAAAAAACAAAAAATATATCATCCACAAAGAAAGGTAAAAGCCTAAAACCAGCTGTAGCACATATTCCTAAAAAACGAGGAAGACCAAAAAAAGGGGAGCTAAAAGGGATTTCTGACATTAGAAGAGCTTTTCATAAAAACGAAGAACCTCTCTATTTTATTAGTGCTACCAACTTTAATCTTCTTGGTGCAGATGAGTGGATTAAAGGCTTTCGCTTTATCACTTACTTAGAGTGTTTTGATGGCTTACACCCCAATGTATTTTCACCTAAAAATGAAATCCCTCATGATGAATTTGAAGGTATAGAAGATATTAATAACTATTTGCTTCAGCATCCAGAAGTACAAGACTATATCAAGACACGTTCCGTAGATGGTAGAGCTGGTAAAGCAATGTTTTTGATGTTTAATGAAGAAACTGAACGTTTAGCTGAAAAACTCGGTCTAGAAATCATGTTTCCTAAAGCAGAAATGCGAACGTTTTTAGATAATAAAGTAAATACCAACCGCATTGCAGAGAAAGCAGGGGTAGCTTGTGTCCCTTATATCTTATCTAAGGTAAACAATTATAAGCACCTTCGCGAGATTTCGGAACACCTTGGAGATAAATTAGTCATACAAACACCATTTGGAGATTCTGGGCATACCACGTTCTTTATTTCAAATGAAGAAGAATATGATGAATATGCTGAAGAAATTGAAGCTGAAGACGAAGTAAAAATCATGAAGCGTATACGCTGTAGAGGTACTGCCATAGAAGCTTGCGTTACTAGACACGGCACTATAGTTGCTCCGCTAATGACAGAGCTGGTTGGCTTTAAACAATTAACCCCTTATGAAGGAGGCTGGTGTGGAAATGAAATTTATCCCGATGCTTTTACACCAGAATTAAGAGCTAAAGCAACAGAATTTACTCAGCTTTTTGGAAATCAGCTTAGAGAAGAAGGATACAAAGGCTATTTTGAACTAGATTTCTTAATTGACCAAGATAATGGAGAAATTTATTTAGGTGAATTAAATCCTAGAGTAACAGGAGCTAGCTCTATTACGAATCATGCTGTATTTGCATTAGCAGATGCACCTTTATTTGTGTTTCATATTTTAGAGTGGATGAATTTGGATTACACTTTGGATGTGGAAGAAATTAACAAGCGTTGGTCTAACCAAGATAATATTGATGGGTGGAGCCAATTGATAGTTAAACATACTGAAGATACTATAGAGTATGTAACTGACTCTGCACAATCTGGAATTTGGAGAATGTATGATACTGGACACATTCAATTTGATAGAATGGACACACACAGGCGCGCCGTACAAAATGAAGGAGAAGCCTTTTTTATGAGAATTGCCAAAAAAGGCGACTACTTATATGAAGGCGCAGATATGGGAATTTTAGTGACCCGAGGACGAATGATGACAGATGATTTTAAGCTAAACAAACGTGCCAAAACTTGGATAAAAGCCATTCGTAACCAATTCTCTTCTGTAATGGTAGAAGACAAAAGGAAATCAAAATTGTCTGGCTCATTAACCAAATAGGAATTTTTAAAAATAATTGATCTTTTAAATCGCTTTATGCAGATTCAATTCACAACTATTTCTGAGCCTAGCGTAGCGGCTGAGAAATGGCTCAAATTATTTACAATACATTGGGAAGCCTACAAAACTTGGCTATTAGAGAACGAAGATGAAGCGTATTCTGCAGACTTATCAACGTCTCAAGAAGCGTTAAGAACCTATATGCCAGAATTATGGCCAACCTATGTACATCTATGTGAACTTACCAATGCTGATGAATTGGTTGCGAGATTTCTAACTGGATACAAACCTCCATCTTATGTCAGTGGATGCTCTAATGCGGTTATTAAAGATGAACAAACACATTTAGTCAGAAATTATGACCATCACCCAGATTTATTTGAAGGTGTACAAATTCTAACACAATGGAATCATAAAAAGGTTATTGCTACAAGCGATTGCTTAGTAGGAGTCTTAGACGGTATAAATGAAGATGGCTTAGCAATTTCCCTAACGTTTGGGGGCAGAAAAAAAATTGGTAACGGTTTTGGAATGCCCTTTATCTTAAGGTATATTTTAGAATTTTGCTCCAATGTAGAACAAGCTGTGATACAATTGACAAGAATCCCATCACATATGGCATACAATGTTACCTTGCTAGACAGTTTAGGAAACTACAAGACAATGAGACTAGCTCCTAATGAAGAGCCTGTTATCACTGCTGCAATTTACACCACCAATCATCAAAAAAAAGTGCGTTGGCCAGAGAATGCTGCTTTTAATAAGACTGTAGAACGCTCTACATTTTTAAAGCATTTACTCACCGAAGAAGATTTAACAAAAGAAGAGTTAATACAAGCTTTTTTACGAAAGCCTTTATACAACACAATGTACAAACAAGGTTTTGGTACACTATTTACCGCTGCCTATTCTCCCCAAAATGGGAAAGTAGAGCTACATTGGCCTCATCAATCACTTCAACAAAGTTTTTCAAATTTTAAAGAAACCGCTTTAACTCTTAAGTTCAATCAAAAGAATTCAAAAAAAAAGCGAAGCAAAAATTTTTCCATTCCTTACCAAGGGCATACAGCCAAAACAATGACCTATGCCAACCCAAATTTAGATAAAGAAACATTAGATAAAAAAACAAAAAGCAGTGCTTTGTCAACTGAATTTATTACAGAAGTATGGTCCAATATGAATAAAGAATAGGCTAAAAATAGTTAGCTTCTATAGTTCAAAAGAATTAAAATAAAATTTACACAATGAAATTTCAAAGTATAAACCCTTATAATGGCAAAAAGCTAGCAGAATATTCCGCTTTAACATCACAAGAACTCGAATATAAACTAGAAGAATCTGAAAAGGCCTTTAAAGAATGGAAAGAACAGCCGGTGGCGTATAGAGCTCAACTTATGAAAAGAGCTGGTGAAGTCTTAAAAGAAAACCTTGTAGATTATGCTGAACTAATAAGTTTAGAAATGGGCAAACCCATATCAGAAGCAAAATCTGAAGTGAATAAATGTGCTTGGGTATGTGAATATTATGCTGAAAACGCAGAAGATTTTTTAAGCATTGAAGAAATAGAAACCGATGCTTCTAAAAGTTTTGTTCGACATGATCCCATCGGGACAGTTTTTGCAGTGATGCCTTGGAATTTTCCATTTTGGCAAGTATTTAGATTTGCTGCTCCAACGCTTACAGCTGGAAATACCGGACTTTTAAAACATGCACCAAATGTATTTGGTTGTGCCAAAAAAATTGAGGAAGTCTTTCTAAAAGCAGGATTTCCTAAAGGAGTATTTCAAAACTTAATTGTGCACCATGACCAAACAGAAAAAATAGTTTCACATCCAACTGTAAAAGCCATAACACTTACAGGTAGTGAAGCTGCAGGAGCTGCTGTATCTCAGTTAGCCAGCAAATACATTAAAAAAAGCCTGTTAGAACTCGGTGGTAGTAATGCCTTTATTGTGCTGGAAGATGCTGATTTAGAACTAGCTGTTAATACTGGGATAGTTGCAAGAATGATGAATAGCGGACAAAGTTGTATTGCCGCTAAACGTTTTATTGTACAAGAATCAATTTATGATGAGTTTGTTGATAGGTTTACTAAAAAAGCAAGTCAATTGGTAGCTGGCAATCCTATTTCTGAAGATACTCAAATCGGCACCTTAGCTAGAAAAGACTTGGCTGATCAACTTCAAAAACAAGTACAAGGTTCTGTAAAACTAGGAGCCAAATTATTACTTGGAGGAAAGCAAAATGAATGTTTCCACGAACCAACAGTTCTTGGAGATGTAACTACAGAAATGCCAGCGTTTAAAGAAGAAACCTTTGGTCCTTTAGCTTCTATGATGAAAGTAAAAACCACAAACGAAGCTTTTGCCTTGGCAGAAAATTCAAAGTTTGGACTAGGACTCAGCGTATTTACAAAAGATATTGATAAAGCGCTTTTGTATGCGGAACAAGCCAGTGATGGTGCTTTCTTTGTCAATGAATTGGTAAAATCTGATCCGCGTTTACCCTTTGGAGGTACAAAGCTATCTGGCTTTGGCCGAGAGTTAGGCAAAGATGGAATGCTGGAGTTTGTGAACCGAAAA
>PXBV01000218.1 GCA_003565575.1 Psychroflexus sp.
AAGTCTATAAAAGATGCTATAAACAAAAAAGCAGAAGAATTTATAGGTCAGCTTAATTCCTTATAAGTTTGTAAATTATAACTGGAGTTGTTGACGTTTTATTTAGTTTCTTCGTTAATGACTTCAGTTTCTGTATTTTGATTCTCCTCAGTTCTTCGTTGCTCAATCAAGTCTTTGAGTTGAGCTCCATATAATGATTTTTGGATTGAAGCTTCAAGTCCATTGTAAACAGTATCTAGATATTTAATGTTTGCATCAAAGGCTTGCGTAAGAATGACGTAAGGAGAAACTTCTAGATTTTTGTTGTTGAGAGCAAAATTTACGGTGTACAAATATTTCCTTCTCAGTAACGCATTATATCTTTTATTAATACTATCAATTAATTGTTCTTCTTGAGATTGGTTGGCTTTAAAGTTAGCCTCTATTAAATCGAGTTGATCTGCATTAAATTTGCTTATCATTTGATTATATTCTTCTAGTTTCTTTTGATTTTGAAATCCAGAACTCACCTCGAGGTCAATTCCATAGTTTTTCAAAGATGTTTTTAGGTGAACTTCTCCAGGTTCAGCAAAAAACTTAATGAGCTCTGCATAATTTTCATCATTATACCTGTCCAATTCTATAAACATAACTTGTGCTTGGTCAATATAGGTTTTAAATTCAAACTTAGATGAGCCAGAAACTGCTACAGAGTCAATATTCACTAAGCTGGTGTCATCAATTTTTTGCAAATAAATGGATCCTTTTTTTAGACCATTTATGTCACCGGTGATATAGAGGTTATGTTTTTCCTTTGTACAAGACGCTATTAAAAAAAGAAGGTATGTAAGTGATAAGATACGTTTCATAAGATAATTTATAAATTAGATGATATTTCCATTAATATAGTACAGCCTAAAGCTGCATAAGTTCCCACCACATAGCCAAAAACCGCTAAAAGAACGCCCACACTCGTTAGGGATGGGTGAAAAGCAGAAGCTACTATAGGAGCAGATGCTGCACCTCCAACATTGGCTTGACTTCCCACGGCTAAAAAAAAGTAAGGCGCTTTTATTAACTTAGCAACTATTATAAGTAATGCAGCATGAATCCCCATCCATAGTAGTCCAACCAAGAGTAAACCTGGGTTTTCAAAAACCGCTTTTAAGTCCATTTTCATCCCAATTGTAGCTACCAAGAAGTAAATAAAAACACCACCAATTTTACTTGCACCAGTTCCTTCATAAGACTTTGCTTTAGTGAAGGATAGGCTCACGCCAATAGCTGTAGCTATAGTAATCATCCAAAAGAATGTAGAAGAAAACGAAGCTAAGGCAGAAGTTTTGTCACTAAATAGTTCAAAGTTGGATAAGAGGAATTCAGAGATATATTCAGATGCCCAGTGTGAAAATCCAACAGCCACAAAAGCGAGTGCGAGCATAATTATGTAGTCCTTAAGTTCTGGAAATCTAGAGACGCTTTTGGTATAGTTGGACACGTTTTCTTTCAATTCTTCTATAGCAGAATTGTCTGCTTGCAACCACTTGTCAATTTTGTCAGACCTTCCTATTCCGAGCAATACAATAGCAAGCCATACATTGGCTACAACAATATCTACTAGTACCATAGCGCCGTATTTTTCTGGATTGTATTGGAAAATCTCCAACATGGCTGCTTGATTAGCACCACCACCTATCCAGCTTCCTGCAAGTGTAGACAAGCCTCTCCATATAGCATCTGCTCCAGCGCCGCCAACAGTTTCTGGAGAAAAAATCGAAATGATTAAGATGGCTATTGGTCCACCTATTACAATGCCTATTGTTCCCGTTAAAAACATAATCAAGGCCTTAAATCCAAGGTTTTTAATCGCTTTTAGATCGATACTAAGCGTCATCAAAACAAGAGATGCAGGCAAAAAATAACGACTTGCTACAAAATAAAGTTGAGAGCTGGAATCGCTTATGATATTTAATGAATTGAATATTGCTGGAATCAAGTAACACATCAATAAAACAGGTACTACTTTGTAAAATTTATGCCAGAACCCCTTTTTTCTATGGGATGTATAAAAAATCAAACCAATAGACAACATTAAAATGCCTAAGACAACCGCATCATTTGTAAACAGTGGAGTTTGATTCATTTTCGAAATTTAGAGCGTAAAAGTAAAAATTATTAGCTATTTTAAGCCTAATCAAGTTTAAAATAGCTGTGTAAAAAATCAGCAACACCGTCCTCTTTGGCATTGTTAATAACTTCATCAGCTACATTTTTTACTTCTTTTCTCGCATTCCCAACAGCAAGGCCAAGACCACAAGCTTTTAGCATTTCAATATCATTATAATTATCACCAAAACTCATTACTTCATTCATTTCAATATTAAATTCAGACGCAATTAAGAATTCAATAGCAGAACGTTTTGAAATTTGTTTTGGGGAAATTTCAATATAAGTATCTTTAGAGCGATATAAATTTAAATCTTCAGGTAGTTTTTTAGCCAAATGATTATAAAACTCACCAACCATCTCAGCATCTCCCATGCACATGATTTTATGAGCTCCCGCTTTAGTCTCATTCCAAAGCTTTAAAACCTCTTCATTTGTTTTCAAATTAGGATTCACCTTAGTGTTATTGATTTCTCGTTTAGCCCAATAATCCACTTCTGGAACATACCAGTCTTCATTGTGGTAGAGGCTCAAGTGTAGATCATGAGTATTAAAGTTTACGATTTCTCGCACTAATTCAATAGGGATTGTAGTGCTTTGTTTTACAGAATTTTCACTTAAAACCAACCCGCCGTTATAAGCAACCATCGGTTGATTAAGTATTCCTAGCTGTTTTTGTAAATATCGCATGGCAGATGGCATCCTTGCAGAAATAAGAACAATAGGCAGTTCTTGCTTCAATTTACCAAGTGCTGAAATGGTCTTTCTAGAAAGCTCACGTTCAGCATTAAGTAAAGTTCCGTCAATGTCACTACAAATAAGTTTTATCATTTTCTTTTACATTGAATTTAATACTGCTCAAATAAAAGAGTTTAGATTGTAAGTTTAAAACTTTTAGTAAAATAAATGAGACGTGTTTTATTTAAGAATCAACTAAAAACTTTACGTTCGCTTAATGCATTTCGACTTATATTTGAAAAAAAAATAAATAATGAAATATCTTTTTGCTTTTTTAATTTTTTCTCAAACACTCATGGCTAACGGAGATTGGGGACAAAATGGACATAGAACCGTAGGAGAAACCGCAGAAAAGCACCTAAAAACCAAAGTAAGCAAGAAAATAAATAAGATTTTAAGTGGACAATCCATTGCAGAAGCCTCTACATATGCAGATGAAATAAAGAGCGACAAGGCTTATGATGAATACAAGCCTTGGCATTATGCCAATGCACCTTTTGATAAAGATTACGTCGATGCAGAAAAAAATCCTGATGGAGATATAGTCGCAGGTATTCAAGAATGTATAAAGCAGTTGAAAACAAAATCCTTAACCAAAAAAGATGAACAATTTTATCTTAAGATGCTAATTCATCTTATTGGAGATATGCATCAACCTCTTCATTTTGGACTTGAAGAAGATAAAGGAGCTAATGATTTTAAAGTCAAATGGTTTAATAAGCCTACCAATTTACACAGGGTTTGGGACACTCAAATGATTGAAAGTTATAATATGAGCTATACCGAACTTACAGCTAATTTGCCAGAGCTTTCCAAGTCTGAAATTAAATCAATCCAATCAGGAACTTTAATGGATTGGGTAGAAGAGGTCAGAGGTTTAACTAGAGAAGTTTACAAGTCTGCTAAGCAAGACGAAAACTTAAGTTATAGATACATGTATGACTGGTTTGGAACTGTTAAGACTCAAATGAAAAAAGCAGGAATCCGCTTAGCAGTCATTTTAAATGACATCTACGCCTAATCTCTAGCGTTTGGATATTCTATTATGTGTAATTTGTTTTTGTCTAGACGATTTAAATTTTTTCATCGAGTTTGCTCTCAATTTTCTATGCTTTGTGGCTCTACCTTGCACACGTTTTCTCCACATTCTAAAACTCGAAGGCTTCATCTCTTTTTGCATAATTTTAATAACCTCTTTTTCAGTAACTCCAAATTGAAACTCAATAGCTTCAAAGGGTGTTCTGTCCTCCCAGGCCATTTCTATTATTCTGTCAAGCTCTCTTACTGTAAATTCTTTTTCCATCCTCTTTAAATATATAGATAAGCCCACCAAATTAAAATAAACTGCAGTGGGATTCTTAAAATTAAAATCCACTTAGGAACTCCAAGTGCGAACTTTTCTCCTCTTAACATGTTAAAATGAACTAATAAAAAAACTATTAGCATCAATATAATACCTAAAGCAGAAAAGCTCCTAGTAGCATCAAACAGTAAACCAATACCTAAAGCAATTTCAAATGCTCCTGAAAGCAAATTTAGAAATTTTCTGGCTTTAAGAAATTTAGGCATAACTTTTAAATAAGCTTTTGGCTTAACAAAGTGCATGATGCCTGCAAAAACATACATAAGTGCCATAACTACTAAATCCCAACTCATAATACAAGGTTATTATTTATTTTTATAAATTCAGTTTACCTGTTTCTTTTTTAATCAAATTTTCACAGGGTTACATTTTTTTTAGTCTTAAATAATAGATTTACTGAAAGTTATGATTTTTTTAGAAACAATCTCCAAAAAACCTTCAAAAAAGTTTGGTTTATAGTTGAAAAGAGTTGTAGTTTTGCACCCCGCTATTTGAGATATTGTCTTAGAGTTAACACAGAGATAAAGGCGAGTTTTTTTCGAGTCTTGAGGATGCTGTGTTAAGTTTCGGTTTAAAGACAGTGGTAGCTACGTTCAAAAAATTTTATTTTATTTTTTTAAA
>PXBV01000184.1 GCA_003565575.1 Psychroflexus sp.
AAAGTCGTTTAATATCACTTCTAAACTAAAGTATAAAGTTTCAGCTCATTAGCTGTAAATGATGTATATTTGCACGCAATTAAATCTAATTGCAATGACAACTACCAAAATAAAAGGCCTTGGACTTACCTACGATGATGTTCTTCTGGTTCCAGCCTACTCTGAGGTGCTTCCTAGAACTGTAAGTATACAGAGTAAATTCTCAAGAAATATAACGCTGAATGTACCTATAGCATCTGCTGCAATGGATACAGTCACAGAGTCAAGAATGGCCATTGCAATTGCTCAAGAAGGAGGAATAGGTGTGCTGCACAAAAACATGACTATAGAGCAACAGGCGCTCAAAGTAAGAAGTGTAAAACGTGCTGAAAGTGGAATGATAATAGATCCTGTAACTTTACCTCTTACGGCTACTGTAAAAGATGCTAACGATAGCATGAAAGAACACAGTATAGGTGGTATTCCTATTGTTGATGAAGCCAATAAGTTGATAGGAATTGTGACCAACAGAGACCTACGTTTTGAACAAAAAAATGACAGACCCATAAAAGAAGTCATGACCTCAGAACATCTAGTGACCGTAGGTGAAGGTACATCTTTAAAAGAAGCAGAAGTCATATTACAAAGGCATAAGATAGAAAAGTTACCAGTTGTTGATGCAACTAACAAACTAGTAGGACTTATTACCTTTAGAGATATTACCAAATTAACTCAGAAGCCATCTGCCAACAAAGATGAGTATGGGAGGCTGAGAGTAGCAGCAGCCTTAGGTGTTACGGGTGATATTCTTGAAAGAGCTTCAGCGTTAGTCATCTCTGGGGTAGACGCTGTGGTCATAGATACAGCTCATGGTCATACCAAAGGCGTTGTTGAAGCACTAAAATCAATTAAGAATAAATTTCCAAATCTAGATGTTGTCGTAGGGAATATAGCCACCGCAGAAGCAGCAAAATACTTAGTAGAAGCCGGTGCAGATGCTGTAAAAGTAGGTATAGGGCCAGGCTCTATTTGTACCACGAGAGTTGTTGCTGGTGTAGGATTTCCACAATTATCTGCTGTTATGGAAGTGTCTGAAGCTATAAAAGGAAGCGGAGTTCCTGTAATTGCAGACGGTGGAATACGTTACACAGGAGATATTCCTAAAGCTATTGCTGGTGGTGCAGACTGTGTGATGCTCGGTTCTTTACTGGCTGGAACCAAAGAATCTCCTGGAGAAACCATCA
Organism: Psychroflexus sp.; assembly: GCA_003565575.1. Taxonomy (GTDB): domain Bacteria; phylum Bacteroidota; class Bacteroidia; order Flavobacteriales; family Flavobacteriaceae; genus Psychroflexus. The sequence continues at coordinate 1,224 of PXBV01000184.1, forward strand.
TCTATGAAGGTAGAAAATTTAAATCTTATCGTGGAATGGGCTCTATAGAAGCCATGGATAAAGGATCTAAAGATAGATATTTCCAAGATGTAGAGGCTGACATTAAAAAACTAGTTCCAGAAGGTATTGTAGGTCGCGTACCCTACAAAGGCGAACTCGTTGAAAGCATGGTTCAGTTCATAGGTGGTTTGAGAGCGGGAATGGGTTACTGTGGTGCTAAAGATATTCAAACTTTAAAAGACAATGGAGAGTTTGTTCAAATTACAGCCTCTGGAGTTATGGAAAGTCATCCGCATAGTGTATCTATTACCAAAGAAGCTCCAAATTATAGCCGATAATCTAATTGCTTATATACATTTTAAAGAAAAAAGCTCGGGAATATCTTTCCCGAGCTTTTTTCTTTTATAAAACTAGCTGCTAGTTTCCAGGATTCTCTTCTGGAATGACATCTGCTTCTTCATCTACTTCAATACCCATTTTTTCCAATGCTTTTAAAGTTATATCAAACTTCGGGTCAATGTAAATGATGCTGTTATTTTCATCAAAAATTTGAGTAAATCCTTCCTCTTGCACTATCTGCTCAATGGCTTTTCCGATTTTTAAATAAAGAGGTCTTAAATATTCGTCTTGTTGAAGCTTTAACATTTGAGAAGAATTTTCCTGTAGTTTTTTAAGGTCTTCTTCAAGATCAATGATTTCATTTTGCTTCATTTTTTTCATGATATCATTCATGCTTTCTTCTTTCTCGCTGTAATTTGTTACTAGCTCACGGTATTCGTCATACCTCACTTGAATAGTACTGTCAAGTTTTGCGCTGTAAGCAGTGAGTTTTTCTTCAACATCTTTCAATTCTGGCATTTGAGATAAAATGTACTCATTGTTTACAGTTCCAACTTTTGTTTGTGAAAATGAGCTAAAACTTACTCCGAGTAAAACAATAAAAATAATGTGTTTCATTTTTTAAAAATTTTTACAAATAAAGTCAATATTAATTATAAATCAAACCTTAATTAGTTAGTTTTTACACTCTTGCCTTCTTCTATAAATGCTTTGAAATCTTGCTGTACTACTATTGATCTTTTCTTGAAAATATCTGGAAGTAATTTGCTTATGAGTTTCATAAACCCAGAAAATTCAAACTCACTGTAAGAAACCCATCTTGTTTGACTTTCATTTAATGCTTCAAAGTAATTTTTCTGTATGCTTTTAAGACCATTGGAGGTATAAGTGCCGTGCCATTCTTCAGGTAGGTTTTTTTTGGTGATCGTTTCTGTCATTTTTATAGACTGTCCTTCCATTTTGATATATAGCTTTCGTTTGGTGCCAACTTCTCCGTCCTTTCCTTGAATAACTCGACTTCGTTTCAAACCCCTTTGCCAATGCGGCAGTAGACTTGAGTCTTCAAAAATTTTGATGACGTCCTCTCTTGATTTATTGAGGACTATTTCTGTTTTGTACTTCATGGATTATATGTTTTGAACAACTTTTAAATTCTATATTCATTTTTATTTCAATTGTCATCATAAAAATGACTTCTGCAGTCAACAAGTTTACTTCTTATGTTTTTATTAGTAGTATTGATATTTAGTTTTTTATAGAAATTTAAACATTGTAAGCGAATGCTTTTTTCTTATTTTTGTTCATTAAATTTAAATGTTGATGAATTACGTTTTAAAATCTATTGTAACTGTTTTATTTATTGGGGCTGTAGCCCACGCCCAAACTGAAAATGCTACACTTTTTAAAATAGATGATCAAGATTATAAGGCAGGTTTATTTTTAGAATCTATTCAAAAAAACGCTCAACTTACTTCTACTACAGATGAAACCATTGAAAAACAATTAGAACGATTTATCAATTTTCATTTGAAATTAACTTCTGCTTATAATAAACAACTAGATACACTGCCGGCTTTCAAAAATGAATTTGCAAGTTACTACAAGCAAATAGCAGATAATTATATCTCTAATGGTGAGGTGACCGAAACTATGGTGAGAGAAACCTATGAACGAACGCAAACTGAAATTAGAGCTAGCCATATACTTTTGAAGCTTCCAAAACATGAAGAAGACACAATTGAAACCTATCAAAAAGCACTAGAGATTAAAAAAAAGATAGAGGAAGGAGAAGCTTTTGAAACAGTAGCCAAGCAATTTTCTGAAGATCCTTCTGTTGCTAATAATGACGGAGATCTTAACTGGTTCAATGCGTTTATGATGATTTATGAGTTTGAAGATGCTGCTTATAAACTTAAACTCAATGAAATTTCAACTCCAGTAAGAACCGATTATGGTTACCATATTATTAAAAAGACAGGTGAGCGTTCCTCTAAAGGCAAGCTGAAAACCGCTCATATTATGTTACTTGCGCGAGATTCATTAAATCAACCTAAAGAAAGCATCTACAAAATTCATAATCGTATTCAGGATGGGGAAGATTTTCATGACCTAGCTAAGCAGTACAGTCAAGATACAAGAACGGCAGAAGGAGGAGGGTATGTATCAGAATTTAGTTTAGGAGGCCTTAATTCCAAAACTTATGAAAATAAAGCATATGAGCTAGAAAAGGCAGGAGATGTTACAGAGCCTTTTCAAACCCAGTTTGGTTGGCATATAGTAAAGTTAATTGAAACCATTCCGCTAGAACCTTTTGAGGGGATTAAGGATGAACTTAAAAACAAACTAAAACAATCCAATAGGTCCAAGCTTTTGGTTAGCAAAATAAAAGAAGAGCTAGAGAAGTTATACGCCGTAACCATAAATGATAAGGCTATCACTTATTTTGAAAACGCTTTAGACTCGTCTTATTTAAAGTATAAATGGAAGTATAATCCCCGAGAAGAGGATACCTCCAACTTTATAATTAAGGTTGAAACTCAAAACGTAGATTTCAAAAAGTTTGGAGAACATCTTCAAAAGAAACAACGAAGCTACGCTAATCTTTCTGATTATAAACTTATAGTTAATGCAGCTATAGATGACCTAGTATACAGCGAGCTGTTATCCTACCACAAAAAGCGTTTGCCAGAAATGGATGAAGAGTTTGCTAGCAGAATTAATGAATTTAAAGATGGATTATTGATTTATGATTTTATGCAACGAAACGTTTGGGAACCCGTATCCAAGGATTCAATTAATCAAAAAAAATATTATGAACAAAATAAAGAGTCTTATAAGTTGCCTGAAGAAATTGTAGGTAAACTCTATAGTTCTCCATCCAGAAACGATCTAAAGCAAGTTCGTAAGCGTTTGAAAACCAGTGATGAAAAGGTTGCTTTACCAGAATCTGTAATAGAAGAAGAAGTGGAACTTGAGGTAAATTCACCAAAAATTCCAAAAAAATTAAATTCAAAAGAAGGCCTTTCTAAAATTTTTAAACACAAAGGACAATATGTGCTTGCAGACATTTCAAAAATAAAGGAAGCGCACATTCCAGATTTTGAAAATGTAAGAGGAAAAGTGATGAGTGATCTCCAAGACCATAAAGAACAAGAATTGATAGCTCGTTTGAGAAAAGAGCATGAGGTCTTCATCAATACTGAAGTATTAAACACCATAAAAGCTGAATTTGAAAATTAAAAAAATTAGTATTTCAATTTTAATAATCACAGCCTTTGCATCGTGTTCTCTTTTTGATAAAGAAG
>PXBV01000126.1 GCA_003565575.1 Psychroflexus sp.
GTAAGGTTGGCAACGATATTGGGCTCTTGCGTTTTAACTAAATCTTGACCATTAACTTTTTGGGTGGCATATCCTATGCGCTCTTGAGATTTTTTGATGTTGAGTGCTGTAATAACTACAGCATCTAAAGCATTGATGTCGTTTGTCATTTTTACTTCTAAGAAGTCATCATTAAGCAAAGTAACGTATTCCGTTTTATACCCCATGTAATCAAAACGCAATGCAGATGTAGGGTCTTCTAGATAAATATTGAACTCACCATCAAAATTAGTAATAGTACCAACACTTGTTTTTTCTGTTATTATAGAAACACCCACCAGTGGTTCTCCAGAAATAACATCAGTCACCTTTCCGCTGATAGTCAATGGAAAGGCAGCATCTGGAATTGTGTTTTGCTTGGTTTGTGAGTTCGAGTTGGGGATTTGGCCTTGAAGGTTTTGATTGAACACACCAAAAATAAAGATCAATAACCAGGTATTTACATGAAAGTTCATAAGGTCAACAAAGTATTTTATACTAAAAAACTGCAACTACTAATTATATGGCCAAAATAAAAATACTGTAGTTGTGAACTACTAAATTGGTTGGCAAATTAAAACAAGGAGTGCTGAAAGCAAAACTAAAGATTCTCTTAAAACAGATGATTACACAAAGGTTAAATCTTAAGAAATAAATAAAAAGGTTAAGAGTAACTTTAAAAATCAAAAAATTGTATTTTAGAAAAAAAATTAAAATGAAAACATTTATTCTCCCCTCACTTTTATTTATTTGCTTTTTTTCATTGGCTCAGACTCCTAGCTCAAATAAGCTTCAAGACCTAGTAGATACGGAATTTTTAGAAAGCCTTGAATTATTAAAAGACTGGTTAAGCATACCGAATAATGGCGCTATTCCAGAACATGTTCAAAATAATCTTACGTACGCAACTAGTGCATTTCAAGGTAGGGGTTTTGAAACTCAAGTGCTTAAAAATGGAAGTGTGCCACTGCTTCTAGCAGAACGAGAAATTGATAAAAATTCACCAACACTTCTAATTTATGCACATGCCGATGGTCAACCTGTAGACCCTAAGCAATGGAGTCAACCAGACCCATATCAACCAGTCTTAAAAGAGAAAAATGATGAGGGAAATTGGACGATTATTCCTTGGTCTTCCTTGGAAAATGAAATAAACCCAGATTGGCGAATTTTTGGAAGGTCTGCCTCAGATGACAAAGGTCCAATTGCCATGTTATGGACCGCTTTAGATATTGTTACTAATGAAGAGCTTCCATTATCTACAAATTTAAAAATAGTTCTAGATTTTGAAGAAGAATTAGGATCTCCCAACTTACCAGACGCTGTAACTAAGTTTAAAGAACGCTTATCTGCAGATATGATGATAATTTTAGACGGCCCTCAACACGCTACCAATCAGCCTACTTTATCATTTGGAGCTCGAGGCATACAAACCTTTACATTAAAGACATTTGGGGCTAAAACACCACAACACAGTGGACATTACGGAAATTACATAACAAATCCAGCTAGGCAGCTATCTCAGGTCTTAGCAAGTTTTTATACTGAAGATGGGCGTGTAGCCATTCCTGGTTATTATGATGGTGTGAATATTTCTGAAGCAGAAATGAAAGCTCTTAAAGCAGTACCCGATGATGAAGAACAACTTAAACGTGATTTAGGGTTTATAACACAAGATAGTGTCGCTAGTTTTCTAAAAGCCTCTATTCAATATCCGTCACTCAACATTAGAGGATTGCGGTCTGGATGGGTAGAAGATGAAGTGAGAACCATTGTACCCAACCAAGCTATTGCAGAGTTTGACATTAGACTGGTAAAATCTTCAGAACCTCAACGTCTTATTGAAGTTATACGTACTCATATTGAAAACCAAGGCTATACCCTTATTGATAAAGAACCAACTGATGAGCAAAGACAAAACCTAGATAAAATCATACAGATGAACCACAGTTTTTCATATGAGGCTTTTAAAACTGATATTGACTCACCTGTAGGAGTTTGGCTTTCTCAAGCTTTAGAAAAAGCATTTGGGAAGTCACCAATTATAATTCCAGGATCTGGCGGATCTATTCCTATTTCTCCATTTGTAGCCGCTCTAAACATTCCAGCAGTTACAGTCCCTCTTGTCAACAATGACAATAATCAACACAGTCCAAATGAAAACCTGCGCCTAGGACATTATAGAGATGGCATTTTGACTGTTTTAGCTCTATTGACAGAAGAATTTAATTATTAAAACTATGATACGATTATTTATAACTACTATACTTGTAGTCTTAACTTCTTTTTCTGGGATCTCTCAAACGCCTAGGGAAGTAGTTCAAGATCAGCTAGATGCCTACAATGCTAAAGATTTAGATGCCTTTTTGAAAGTTTTTTCAGAACATGCAAAAGCGTTTAATTATGGAGATGAAAACCCATTTATAGAAGGTAAAGAGAACTTTAGAAGAACATACGGTAATTTATTCAAATCTTCTCCAGAATTAAACAGTCAAGTTATTTCTAGACAAGTTATAGGAAATACCGTTATAGATTACGAATACATTACTGGGAGACAAGGAAGTGAAGCTCCTTTACTCTTAATAGCCATATATTTGGTAGAAAATGGTAAAATTGTGAGGTGCGACTTTATAAGAGAGTAATATTTAATTTGAAATTTTGACTTTGAAGCAGCACGAGGAATAAAATATCTTTAACTAAAAATTTTTCAGCGTTGTGAATTTTTTTTGACTAAATTTTAATAAAACAGATAAAAATAATAAAAGATTTAAACACAAAACCCACGGCTATTAGCCGTGGGTTTTGTGTTTAAATTTAGATGTAAATTACTTCACTTCTTCAAAATCCACGTCTTCTACATCACTATCATCGTTACCTTTTGAGCTATCACCAGCATTTGCACCTGCTTGTGACCCGCCTTGAGCTTGTTGACCTTCAGCTTGAGCTTTATACATTTCCTCAGAAACTGTTTTCCAAGCTTCGTTTAGCTTGTCCAAAGCTGGAGTGATTTTTTCAAGCTCTTTGGTTTCATAAGCAGCTTTCAATTCTTCTAAAGCATCTTCGATAGGCTTTTTCTTATCATCTGAAATTTTATCTCCAAATTCTTTCATTTGGCTTTCAGTTTGGAAGATCATAGCATCTGCTTCATTTAGCTTATCTACTTTCTCTTTAGCTTTCTTATCAGCTTCTGCATTAGCTTCAGCTTCTTGTTTCATCTTCTTAATTTCATCTTCTGTCAATCCAGAGGAAGCTTCAATTCTAATATCTTGAGACTTACCTGTAGCTTTATCAGTAGCACTTACTTTGATAATTCCATTGGCATCTATATCAAAAGTTACTTCAATTTGAGGTACGCCACGCTTTGCTGGTGGAATACCGTCTAAATGGAATTTTCCAATGGTTTTATTATCAGTTGCCATTGGGCGCTCTCCCTGTAACACGTGAATCTCTACGCTTGGTTGGTTATCTTGAGCGGTTGAAAAGACTTGAGATTTCTTGGAAGGAATCGTAGTGTTAGATTCAATCAATTTAGTCATTACTCCACCCATGGTTTCAATTCCTAAAGAAAGAGGAGTTACGTCCAGTAACAAAACATCTTTTACATCTCCAGTTAATACACCTCCTTGAATACCTGCACCAATCGCAACAACTTCATCTGGGTTTACGCCTTTACTTGGCTTCTTACCAAAGAAATCTTCAACTGCTTTCTGTACAGCTGGGATACGTGTGGATCCACCTACTAAGATAACTTCATCGATATCACTTGTACTTAATCCAGCAGCTTTTAATGCCTTCTCACATGGAGTGATTGTTCTTTTAACTAAGTCTGAAATTAATTGTTCAAACTTTGACCTTGAAAATGTTCTTACCAAGTGCTTTGGTCCACTTTGAGTAGCCGTTACATAAGGCAAGTTGATTTCAGTTGAACTTGAAGATGATAATTCAATTTTTGCTTTTTCTGCAGCTTCTTTCAATCTTTGAAGCGCCATAGCATCTTTTCTTAAATCAATATCTTCATCTTTAATAAATTCTTCTGCCAACCAATCTATAATCACTTCGTCTACATCATCACCACCAAGGTGAGTGTCTCCATCTGTAGCAAGAACTTCAAAAACGCCGTCTCCCAATTCTAATATGGACACGTCATGTGTACCTCCACCAAAATCAAAAACAGCTATTTTTTGATCTTTATCTTTTTTATCCAATCCATATGCTAATGCTGCAGCCGTAGGTTCGTTAATAATTCTACTAACTTTAAGTCCTGCAATCTCTCCAGCCTCTTTAGTAGCTTGTCTTTGGGAATCGTTAAAATAAGCAGGCACAGTAATTACTGCCTCACTTACTTCTTGACCCAAGTAGTCTTCTGCAGTTTTCTTCATTTTTTGGAGAACCATTGCAGATAATTCTTGAGGTGTATACATTCTACCGTCTATATCCACTCTAGCTGTATCATTTTCACCTTTCACTACTTTATAAGGTACTCTATCAACTTCTTTGGTAGATTCAGAATATTTATTCCCCATAAATCGTTTTATAGAAGAAATAGTTTTTTCTGGATTAGTTACAGCTTGACGCTTAGCTGGATCTCCAACTTTAATTTCACCACCTTCTACAAAGGCAATAACAGATGGAGTTGTTCGTTTTCCTTCAGAATTTGGAATTACCGTTGGTTCATTACCTTCCATTACAGAAACACAAGAGTTTGTAGTTCCTAAATCTATACCTATAATTTTGCTCATAATCGAAATTTTAGCGTTCTTAATTATTATATTCGATAACTAAAAGTCAATCATTATGCCATCAAAACACATCTGACATGCTGTCAGATAAAATGACATAAGA
>PXBV01000199.1 GCA_003565575.1 Psychroflexus sp.
ATAACGGATATTTTATGGGTGAACACGGCTATTGGGATAAGCGAATTGCCTATGAAAGCTCTATGAAAATCCCTATGCTTATTCGTTATCCTGAAAAAATAAAGCCTGGCACAAAAATCGAACAACAAGCCTTGAATATCGATTTAGCTCCAACTATTTTGGAATTGGCAGGTGTTGAAGCCCCAGACTATATGCAAGGTGAAAGCTTTGTAAGCTTATTTGATGGCAATGATGAAAATTGGAGAGATGCCTTTATGTTTGAATATTATGTAGATGATGCCTATCCCTATGCAGGTCCCAATATGTTAGCCATAAAAACAGACCGCTACAAGTTGGTTGATGCGCTTTTGGAAGATGATATTGATGAACTTTATGATTTAAAAAATGACCCAGGTGAAATGAACAACCTGATTAACAATCCAGAATACGCTTCTATTGAAAACGAATTGAGAGCAAAACTTGAAGAGTTAAAAGAGAAATACAATTATAATTCAGACCGCGACTTTTGGCTTAAAACCCAAGTACCAGAAGCAAAGCGAAAAAAGTTGGAAGAAGAAAATTTTAGTTACAATTCCATAAGTAATTTGCTATCCAGAACGCAAGAAAAAATGAAGAAAAAGGCTGCCAAAAGAGCAGAGAATAAATAAGTCTTTAGCTTTTAAAGTTGATGTAAAATTGTTCAGCATTAAGGTTTTAGAGCTGTAAATTATTTTGCCTTTGTGATTCATTAGTTTTGAAATTAATAATATTTTTAGGCATGATTAAACAGTGTTTCAATTTTTGTTTTTTTACTCTTCTTTGTTTTTGCACGCTTTCATTTGGTCAGCAAATCAAAAGGTTAGACACCAAAGAAGGCTTGGTGTATGGAACCATAAATGTGTTTGAAAAAGATAGCCTTGGTTTTTTATGGGTAGGAACAAGTCAAGGCTTAAACCGCTATTCGAGTTCTCGTTTTAAAAATTATGTACTAGGCAATGATTACACTTTAAAAGGCCAAGAAGTTACTGATATCATAAATCATAACGGCGATTTGTTTTTAGTAAGCAATTCTGGATCGCTTTTTAAGTACAACTATAAAAGAGATAAATTTGACTTATTACTCTCTGTAAGCAACAAGAAATTTCTTTCGCTTACGCAATTAGATGACAACCAATTGCTTATTGGGATGTCTTCTGGCTTTCTAGTTTATGATACCCAAATCAAAGAAACACCCAAAACACTACATGAAGAATTAATTCTAAACCGTGTTGTCAAAATATTTAATAATAAAATCTATTCAGCTACACCCCGTGGGCTTTTTGTTTTTGAATATCAGGCTGAAAGCAAAACACTTTCCCAAGTAAACACCTATCTTAAAGGGAAAGATATTATAGACGTTAATCTCGATAATAAGGATAACATATGGGTGGGGACAGAAGTGGACGGTCTTTTCAAAATTAACGGTGACACTGTAGAGAAAATTGATTTTGGTAAAAATTTTCAAAAAACCTACGCCATTAGAAAAATCAATTTTGACAAGAATCAAAATATTTTGGTGGCTGTAGATAGATTGGGTTTGTTTGTGCTTAACGCTAAAAATCAAGTTATCAAGAGTTTTAGCCACGAACCAGACAATGACTTCTCAGTAAGTCAGAACAGCATTTATTCCATTTATGTAGACAAATTCAACGCCATTTGGCTGGGTCTACGCGAAGGTGGAATCAATATTATTTATGATAACGAAAACGTATTCAACAATATAAAGCATATTAAAAATTTAAAAAATAGTATTTTCAACAATAATATTAGGTCCATTTACCAAACCAAAAACAACGACATCTGGTTTGGCACCGAAGATGGTATAAGCAAGTTGTCTAATGACCAATGGACTAATTACAACCAAGACACCAAGCTATTTAATACGGCCATATTAGCCATAGCTGAGTATAATGACCAACTTATACTAGGCACCTATGGAGAAGGTTTGTTGAGCATAGAACCTGATACTGGTGAAGTTTCCTCGTTAGACCTAAATACAGAAAAACCTTTTAAATTTATATTTAATCTACATGCCACAGAAGACCATTTATGGGTGAGCTCCAGCGATGGTTCTTTGAACTATTTCTACAAGAACGAATTGATTCATAACTTCAAAATTGGATTTGTTAGAGATTTTGTGGAAGGTTTTGATGATATTATTTATGCCATATCTGATGTTGGGCTATACAAGATCAATAAGCGAAACAAGAGTTATCAAAAAATTGATACAGATATATTTAATAACGTTAATGTAGGCTATAGTCTTAACTTCGACCCGCTTAACAACGCTTTATGGATTGGTGCCAAAAACGGCCTTTATAAATTAAATTTAAAAAACGATGAATTTGATAGTGTTAATACCAAACTTAGGAAAGAAATTGGCCCTGTGTATTCCATACAAAGAGACAATATGCAGAACATCTATCTGGGTTCTATTTCTGGACTTTGGAAGTACAATATCAAAACTGAATTCTTTAGAAAATACGAGGAACAAGATGGTTTACTCATAGAAAACTTTGGAGTTGGTGCATCTTCACAGCTCAATCAAGGCTTAATCTCCTTTGGTGGACCACAAGGAGCTGTGATTTTTGACCCTACGGAACTGGTAAATGATGAGTCGATTTCTAGAGTATTCATCTCAAACTTTAAAATAAACGGGAGAAGACCAGATACCACAGCATTCCCTTTGAATATAAATTATGCTGATGAAGTTACCTTAAAAAGCAGTCAAAATTCAATATCATTTCAATTTGAAGCTTTAAAATATCATGGTTCTAAACGTAATCTGTTTGAGTGGAAACTCCAAAATTACGACACCTTAACTCGCAACGCCTACGGCAACGAAGAAGTTTTGTATACCAATCTTTCTCCAGGGAAGTACATTCTTAATTATACCGCTTACAATGCCTCAGGCTCAAAAGCGAAAGAAAATCATTTCAATATTATTATAGAACCTCCTTTTTGGAATACATGGTGGGCCTATTTAGGATACCTCATCCTTCTTATTGGGCTTAGCATTTTGCTATTGAAATTTTCAGAGATAAAAAATCAACGGAAGTTCAATGAAAACAGAATTAAATTTTTTGTTGAAGTGGCTCATGATATTAGAACACCCGTATCACTAATCCAATTACTGGTAAAGCAACTGGCCAATCAAGAAGATGTAGAAAAGTCCATCGAACTCATAGAGCGCAATACCCAAAATTTAAATGAATACGTTACTCAACTTCTAGATTTTCAAAAAATAGATAGAAAACAACTCAAACTAGAAGTAAGTCAAGTCGATTTGAAGGATTGTCTGTTGAGGATTATAGAGGATTTTAAGCCCCTTTTAGAAAAGAAATCTATAGATATAGAGCTAAAAGTGAAACATATCCCTGTTTGGTTTGATGCTCCAAAGATGAAAAGGATTTTCTATAACATGATTTCCAATGCGATCAAATACACGCATGAAGGAGGAAAGATAAAAATACAATCCTTTATGGAAGACAAGAGATTAAAGGTAGACATTATAGACAACGGTATTGGAATTCCTGAAAAACAGCAAGACTTAATTTTTAAGCGTTTTACCCGAGGAACCAACGTTACTAATAAAGGCGTACCAGGAACAGGAATTGGCTTGATGTTGTCCAAAAAAATTATCGAACTCCATGGAGGAAAAATCCTATTGAAAAGCAAAGAAAATGAAGGATCAAAATTCACAATCGTTTTACCAAATAACCTAGAAGAACTTAGCGAAAAAAAAATCAATAAAGAGACCAATGCAGATGAGAACAAAGGAAATATAAAATCTCTAATTCATGAAGAAAAACTCATTTTACTGGTAGAAGACAATGAAGAATTGAGTAAAGCTATTGCCAAACAGCTAGGGAAAAACTATAAAATTACTGAAGCTAGAAACGGAAAAGAAGGCCTTTTAATGTCGCTTTCTAAAAATCCAGATTTGGTGATTACCGATGTTATGATGCCCATTATGGATGGAAAAGAAATGTGTCATCTTCTCAAAACCAACTTTAAAACTAGTCACATACCTGTAATTATGCTGACAGCTTTGGGTGATGCAGACGATAAAGTAAAAGGCCTAGAAACTGGAGCAGATGCGTATCTGGAAAAGCCGCTTAATCTCCCCATTCTTTCAGCAACAATTACCAACTTGATAAAATCCAGAGAAAATATAAGGCATATTCTAGAGCATACCGATACTGAAAAAACCCTCACGCCCGATGAAAGTTTTCTATCTGAAGTAGTCAACGTCATTAAAGAAAATATCAAAAATGAAGACTTTTCAATAGATAATCTTTGTGATATTATGGGTTTAAGCCGATCTAATTTATTTAGAAAGCTTAAAAAGCTTATCCAGATGTCCCCTTCCAACTTGATTATAAAAATAAGGCTTACCCATGCTCAAGACCTCATGAAAAAGAAAACCCATAGCCGTATATCCGATATCGCTTATGAATCTGGTTTTAATGACCCCAAGTATTTCAGTACGCTTTTCAAAAAACACTACAATAAAACTCCAAAAGAGTTTATGGATGAATGTTAAAAACAAACGATGTTTTTTGTGAATCCTTTCATTATGTAAGAAACTTAAAAAACTTCATAATTTGTTATTTTTTATATTGACAGAAAGTAAGTTTTTATGATCAATATCTAATATTTGGTCTATTTGTGAACCAGATTGAACAATATGCAAACAAGTTAAAGACTCTTAACAATTAAGTTTGAATTTTATTAACAAAAAACCCCTCTCACCTCTAAAATAATTCATAATGAATTCAAAAATTAATTTTGCATTACTTTTTCTAAT
>PXBV01000338.1 GCA_003565575.1 Psychroflexus sp.
GCTTAATAAATTTATCTTAAATCATCCATTATTTCTTTATTGAGATAGTGGATTTTTCTTTTATACTTACCTTTACCTAAAAATTATGCAAAAAATATTAGCCTTTACTGGATCAAACTCAGAAACATCCATAAATGATCAATTACTGCGTTTTACACTAGATTTACTCCAAACCACCAACCTTGAGTACATCGATTTAAAACCTCTTGAAGTTCCAATCTATTCTGAAACATTAGAAAATTCAAAAGGCATTCCAGAAGACATCCTATCACTCAGGTCATCAATTGATGACTCACAAGCCTTAATCGTTGCTGTAAACGAACATAATGGCACTATGTCTGCTTTTTTTAAAAACATTACTGATTGGTTATCCAGAACAGGTTCTTATTTGGAAGGCAAAAAAATATGCTTACTGGCTACCTCACCAGGTCAAGGTGGTGCAAAGTTTTGTTTGGATTATACTCAAACTAATTTTGAAAAATTTGGTGGTACTGTTTGTAGTAAATTTAGTCTGCCTAACTTCAATCAACATTTCAAAAACCAAGAATTGCAAGACACATATAAATCAGAGTTAATGCAACTCATTCAAAAATTTGAAAACGAACTGAACTAAGGTTTGAGAACAATCAAGACATTTTCTGTTTCCACAGCTGTTCAAAGCTTAAAGCAGCAGTTGCTAAACTGGTCTGAAAGCTTTGAAGAAGCCATTTTCCTAGACTCCAATCAAACCGAACATTTGTATCCAGGTTATGACGCAATTCTTGCAGTTGAAGCGTTTACAGCTATAAAATCTGATGAAGTTGATGCCTTTAATAAACTTGACGACTACCAAACTACAACCAAAGATTGGTTGTTTGGGTATTTGAGTTATGATCTTAAAAACGACACAGAATTTCTGACATCAAAAAATGAAGATCAACTAAAGTTTCCTGAGCTCTACTTCATTCAGCCTAAAAAAATATGGCTACTGAAATCAGATTATATCGAAGCTCATTACTTGAGGATGGTTGACGACGAAATTGATAGTGATTTTGAAAGCATTCTAAAAACCAAAATTACTGAAACGCCTTCTCAAGCGCTCAAGTTTTCTCCAAGATAGCAAAAGGAAGAATACGTTTCTAAAGCCAAACAAATTCTAGCTCACATCCAACGTGGAGATATTTATGAGGTCAATTTTTGTCAGGAATTTTATGTGGAAGATGTCGAAATCTATCCTCATGCTACGTTTCGACATCTAAATTCAATTTCGAAAGCGCCTTTTTCTAGCTTCTTAAAATTGGAACATTACCATGCACTTTGTGCCAGTCCTGAACGATTTTTGAAAAAAGAAGGACAAACTTTAATTTCACAACCCATCAAAGGAACAGCGAAACGTGGAACCAATCCAATGGAAGATGCGCAGTTAAAACTTAACTTACAAAGCGATCCCAAGGAAATCTCAGAAAATATCATGATTGTAGATTTGGTGAGAAATGACTTATCTAAAACCGCAGAAAAAAAATCTGTAAACGTTGAGGAACTTTGCAAAATCTACTCTTATGAGCAAGTGCATCAAATGGTTTCTACTATAACCTCCAAAGTCAAAAGCGATTACTCTGTGGCTGAAATTTTAAAATCTTTATTTCCCATGGGAAGCATGACGGGAGCTCCAAAACGCTCGGCTATGGACATAGCAGAAACTTACGAATCTACCAAACGTGGTTTATACAGCGGTGCCATTGGCTACATTACTCCAGAAAATAATTTCGATTTTAATGTGGTGATTAGGAGCTTACTGTACAATTCTGAAAATAACTACTTGTCCTTCATGGTTGGAAGCGCTTTGACATCATTGGCTAATCCAGAATTGGAATATGAAGAATGTTTGGTAAAAGGCAAAGCCTTACAATTTGTTGTTAATGCCACAACAGTTACAAAAGAATAACGCCATAAAGCTTAATTTTGTGCTTTTCAAAACATGCAAAATCGTTTTCAAACACATATAGAATCTGAGTTTCCAGAATTGCTGGATAAGCCATTCCTCATTGCCACAAGTGGCGGTGTAGATTCTGTGGTTTTGGCTCATTTGTGTTTCCATTTGAATTTGAATTTTGCTTTAGCACATTGCAACTTTAAACTGAGAGGTGAGGAAAGTGAAGGCGATGCTCGTTTTGTTGAACAACTTGCCAAATCCTTGAACTGCAAATTTTTTATAAACGAATTTCAAACTGAAAACTTAGCTGAAGAGCAAAAAGAATCCATTCAGATGACAGCTAGAAATCTTCGTTATAACTGGTTTCGTGAGTTGGTAGAAACCACATCTTATGCGTATTTGCTTACCGCTCATCACCTCAATGACAGTTTAGAAACCTTTATCATCAACTTGAGTCGATCTACTGGAATTAAAGGTTTAACGGGTATTCCAAGTCAGAATGACTATATAAGAAGACCGCTTTTAAAATTTTCAAAAGATGAAATTATTGATTTTGCGAAGCAGTATAACATCAAATGGCGAGAAGACCAAAGCAACGAGACCACAAAATATGTAAGAAATAAAATAAGACATGAGGTTGTGCCAGCACTAATGAGCTTAACTCCAAATTTTCTAAACAACTTTGAATCTAGCCTCCAAAATTTACAAGACTCTGAACTTCTTCTTGAAGATTATACTCATTTACTTTTTAAAACTTTAGTCAGAAAACAAGAAGATCGTTATGATATTAACATTGAAAAGTTGAAAAGTTTTCCAAATCAAAAAGCAATTTTATATCAATTGTTAGAAAGTTTTGGATTTACAGCATGGGATGATGTGTATCATTTACTCGATGCTCAAACAGGAAAACAAGTAAAATCTTCTACACATCTTATAGTGAAAGATAGAGATAAATTGATTTTATCTAGTCTTTCGACTAAGATATTTGAACCTATTGAAATTAAGGAACTTCAAAGCCACATCGATCTAGATGATTTCAAATTAAAAATCAAAGAAGTCAAAAAGCTTGGTGATTTTGCATCAGGTATTGCTTATGTTGATAAATCTAAACTTGAATTTCCTTTACAACTAAGAACTGTACAAGATGGGGATTACTTTCATCCCTTTGGAATGAAAGGCAAAAAGAAATTAAGCGACTTTTTGAAAGACGAAAAAATAAGTCCACACCTGAAGTCTTCTCAACTTTTGCTTTGCAACGGAAATGAAGAAGTGATTTGGGTCTTGAATTTAAGAACCGATGAGCGTTATAAAGTAGAACCTACAACTAAGACTATTCTCAAAATTGAAATTTTAAATGATTAAATCGTATTTACTATTAGTTTTTTCGCTATTTGTATCAACTCAAACTTGGGCTCAGTTTGGCTTTGAACAACAAGACACTTCTGAAAATCCTTCTAGCTGGGAAGCTACTGTAGAAAAAAAATCTGATAGTATTTTTACAGTTGTCATTTCAGCCACAATTGATAAAAGCTGGCACTTACCTTCTCAAACTGAACTCAAAGAAGGTGAAAATGGCCCTATCCCTACTGAATTTAATTTTGAATTTGATCCAGATAGTTTAGAAAAAATTGGCGATACAAGAGAACCTAATGGCATTACCAAATTTGACGAGATTTTTAAAACCGATTTGACTTATTTTGAAAACCAAGCCACTTTTCAACAAGATTTCAAAGTTAAAGCCAAAGAAGGCTCATTGGAGCTTGAAATTTTATTCATGATTTGTAATGATGAAATGTGTTTGCCTCAAGACCAGCAACGCTTTAGTTTCAGTGTAGAAGATTCTAATTTGATGCTCACAGAAACCAAAGCTATCGAAATCGAAAGCAAAGACAAGAGGTTAACGGAGGCTTTAAAACTCGACCTCAAAGGTGAAAGTGAGTTCCAAATGAATTCAGAAGAAGAAGGAGATAGCAACTTAACGATTTTCTTTCTTGGCTTTATCGGTGGTCTCATTGCTTTGCTTACCCCTTGTGTGTTTCCTATGATTCCGTTGACGGTTTCGTTTTTTACCAAGGGGGCGAGAACCAAAAAACTTGGACTCATCAATGCTGTTATGTATGCTGTTTTTATTTTCATGATTTACCTTTTACTAAGCGTACCTTTTCATCTTTTAGACTCGGTGAATCCAGAAATTTTAAATAATATTTCTACAAATTCGACATTGAATATGATCTTTTTTGTCATTTTCATAGTCTTTGCGTTTTCATTTTTTGGCTATTACGAAATCACGTTACCCAATTCTTGGAGCAATCGGCTAGACCAGAAAGCTACAAGTGTTGGTGGTATTATTGGGGTTTTCTTTATGGCGTTAACGCTTGCGTTGGTATCATTTTCTTGTACTGGCCCTATTTTAGGCTCTTTGCTTGGTGGTTCACTCACTGCCGATGGAGGTGCTACCATGCTTAGCTTTGGTATGGGTGGTTTTGGTCTCGCCTTAGCTCTGCCATTTGGTCTTTTTGCTTTGTTTCCCAATTGGCTGAATTCTCTCCCCAAAAGCGGTGGCTGGCTGAATACCGTAAAAGTAGTTTTAGGATTTTTGGAATTGGGACTCGCCTTTAAATTTTTATCCAACGCCGATTTGGTAGAACATTGGGGATTATTAAAAAGAGAAGTGTTTATTGGCATTTGGATTGTCATCGGGATCGCTATGGTGTTATACCTCTTTGGAAAACTGAAATTCCCGCATGATGGTCCAACTCAGAAATTGAGTAAAGGGCGCATTTTTGTTGGATTACTCACGCTTGCCTTTGTTATTTACTTAATTCCAGGGCTTACAAACAGCTCACATGCCAACCTTAAATGGTTGAGTGGCTTCCCTCCTCCTCTGTTTTATAGTCTCTATGAAAAAGAAAC
>PXBV01000382.1 GCA_003565575.1 Psychroflexus sp.
GATTTTAATTTTATAGAGTTTTGCACAAAATATAAATTGCATTCAATCTTAACCTATAATACATTGAATCTTTTGGATCGACTAAGTGTAATAAGTTTAGATAAATCCTTTCAAAAACAAACTAAATTGAAATTTTTGGTTTCTAGTCAGCATTTAATTCACTTTATAGAACATAATACATCATATGCACTGCTTGTAAGAACACTTTTAAGAACCTATGGAGGTGTTTTTGAAGAAGAGCTCCGTATAAATATTCAATTGCTAAAGAAAAAAACTGGACTTAACGAAACTGAAATTTTCTCTCAATTAAAAGCTTTAGAACATCATGGGTTACTCAGTGCACTTTTCATAAAACAAGACTTAAGTATAACTTTTATTAAGCCAAGGGAGGATAAGTACACGCTTAATCCTTTAAAAAAATATGTGCTGGACTATCAACATAACAAATTGAAGAAAGCTGAAGCTGTAGTCAATTACGTTGAAGAAGATTCACAATGTTTGCAAAATTATATTTTAAAGTATTTTGGTGAAACGCCAACACACACCTGTGGTAGATGTAGCTATTGCTTAAACCAATCAAATTCTAAGTTGAAAGAGTCTCGTGAAGCTTATACTAAGGTCATAAAACAATCTATCTTAACATTTTTAAATGAAAAGGATTACACTTCAAAGGAAATTATAGAACATTGCAAATTCCCAAAACATTTGGTTTTGGAAACCCTTCAGCTTCTTCTAGAGGATCAAAAAATAAAATTAACCGCTAAAAACACATACAAAACAATTATATGAACACACTACGTATCTTATTTATGGGAACTCCTGAGTTTGCCGTTGGTATTTTAAAGCAAATGAACAACGCCAAACTCAATATTGTAGGAGTGGTTACAGCTACAGATAAACCTGCTGGAAGAGGTAAAAAGCTTCACTCTTCAGCTGTGAAACAATATGCAATATGTCAAAATATGGAAGTTTTGCAGCCTACAAACCTAAAGTCTGAAGAATTTCAAGCAGACTTGAAACGTTTAAAACCTAATTTAATTGTGGTAGTCGCATTCAGAATGTTACCCAAGGTGGTTTGGAGTTTTCCAGATTACGGCACCTTCAACCTGCATGCTTCGTTATTACCGCAATACCGTGGGGCAGCTCCTATCAATTGGGCTATTATCAATGGTGAAACAAAAACAGGTGTTACTACTTTTTTTATAGATAAAGATATAGATACAGGAAAAATAATCGACTCAAAAGAAATTTGTATTAGCCAAGAAGATAATGTGGAAAGCTTGCATGATAAACTCATGGACTTAGGAGGTGAACTTGTTGTAGAAAGCATTTTAAAAATAAAGAATAATTCTTATACAGCAACTGTACAGAAAGAAAACACAAATTTAAAATTTGCTCCAAAACTTACTAAAGACAATACCAAAGTACATTGGAATACATCAACTGAAGATATATCTAATTTTATCAGAGGACTTACGCCGTTTCCAACAGCATGGGCACAACTAAAAATTGAAGATAAAATTCAAAATATTAAGATTTTTAAGGTAAGTGTAGATAAAAAAGAAACTTCTCAATTGGTAGGGAAAAGTTGTTATGACAAAGAAAGAAAAAGCATAGCAGTTTACGTAAAAGACGGGGTAGTTTATATTGAAGAACTTCAATTTCCAGGCAAAAAAAGAATGAGTGCACAAGCGCTTGTAAATGGGTTAGGTTGGAAAGAAGACTATATATTTATTTAAGTATAAGACGAAAATTGAATAAATAAGCTCTTTTTTGTGCGTTATATAAGGATTTTATGAGGAATTTCTTGCACAGTAATATTTTCCATATAAATTTGTAATGTGTTAATAAAATGTTTAATCAACAAATTTTAAAATTTACATTATGAACAAAACAAATTTAATTGATGCTATGGCAGAATCTGCAGGCATTACAAAAGCAGAAGCCAAAAAAGCCTTAGAGTCTTTCTTAGAAAATGTAGAAGGTGCTCTTAAAAAAGGTGACCGTGTGTCTTTGGTTGGATTTGGATCTTGGTCTGTTTCTAAAAGAGCTGCACGTGAAGGAAGAAATCCACAAACTGGAAAAACCATCAAAATTGCAGCTAAAAATGTAGTAAAATTCAAAGCAGGTTCAGACTTACAGAAATCAGTTAACTAGTATAGTTTCTACATTTCCAAAAAAATTAAAGACCTTTCCATAAAAGGTCTTTTTTATTAAAATTATTTCATAATTTTAAATTTAGATATATTTAAAAATGGAAAAAATTCAACCCAATCGTGGCGATGTACTAGTCTCTGAACCTTCAACAATAGGAGATTATACTTTTAATCGATCAGTTATACTACTAGCGCATATAGATTCCGAAGGTGCTGTTGGGTTTATTATTAATAAACCTTTGGACTATAATCTTGAAGAATTGATTCCAGAAATTGATGAAAATTTTAAAATTTTTAATGGTGGCCCTGTGGAACAAGAGAATTTGTATTTTATCCACGACGTTCCAGAACTTATATCCAATAGCATAGAAATAAAAGATGGCATTTACTGGGGTGGCTCTTTTGATGATATTGTGAGTTTAATCAATAAAAAGAAGATAACTCCAAAGAATATAAAATTTTTTCTAGGCTACTCTGGCTGGGATGCGTCACAACTCGAGTCTGAAATTGACTTAAACACCTGGATAATTGACTCAAACACCAACTCTATAGACATATTAAGCGCTCTAAATAATGGCGAGTATTGGCAAGAAAAAATGAAAAACCTTGGAGGCGATTATCTGTTATGGTCCAATGCACCAGAAAATCCAAATAACAATTAAACTTCAGCTAGTCTAGCTTTGGCATTTAATTTCCCTACTAAGCTTTTAGCAACTTTTGTCGTATAGGTTTTCTTTCTGTATTTAGTAATGGATTGTATCCCTTGTATGGCATTGGTATAAAATAGCTCATCAGCCTTTTGAAGTTCAAAGGGTGATATGGATTCTTCTTTTAATTCTAGATGTTCATCCTTTTCTAAAATTTCAAGCAGCTGCTTCCGAATTATACCATTTAAGCATCCATCAGATAATGGCGGTGTTTTGATTTCATTGCCCTTTACTAAAAAGATATTGCCGTTGGTAGTTTCCAAGACTGATTTCTTTTCATTGATTAAAAAACAATTATCAAAGCCATTTTCTGTTGCAAATATTCCAGCAAGTACATTAACGAGTTTATTATTAGATTTAATTGTAGACAACATTCCAGATTGCACAAAGTGGTCTTTGTAAAGTTCAACTTCGTAAGGCTTCTCTGTTAAAATAAAAAAAGGAGTGTCTAAAAGAGTTGTAGAAATAATGTAGCCAACTGTATTGTCTTCTGGGATGTAATAGCCTCCAGTATTCCTGTGGATATTAATTTTTACCCTAACCGGAGAATTTTCAAGCCCATTGGATTTGATTAACTCTAATATCTTTTCTTCTAAATATTCTGGCGAAAATGTCATAGGAATTTCCATCCTCAAAAGCCTCATAGATGACATTAATCTAAAGTAATGAGACTCCCAAAACATAATTTTTGAATTGATAACTCTTAAGGTTTCAAACAAAGAATCACCATAATTATATCCCCTATTGGTAATTGACAAGTGAGTGCTTTGAGCATCTTGTAATTTACCGTCTATAAAAATGTTCATAAGATAAAAACTTTAAGATGAACCCAAAATTTGCTTCAAATCAGACACCATGTTTTCCCATAGCATTTTCCCTTCATCTACTTCATCCTCTTCAGCAAAATCTGTAATCATAAGAGAAACATCTTTTGTAATCTCATCAACTTGAATTTTCATTTCAAAGTAATTACTTAAACCATCTTCTTCATCTGCAACCCATCGTAATTTAATACGATCATCGGTTTTTTTGGAAAGCAATTTAGCTTGTTCTTCGCTACCTTCCCAAATAAATGTAAAGAGCTCACCTCTTGAGTTAACATTATCTGCAAACCATTCACTCAAACCAGAGGGTGTGGATATATATTGAAACAGTAAAGATGGGGAAGCCTGTATAGGAAATTCTAATTCAAATTTGACTTTATCGCTCATTTCATTCATTTTAAGATTGAAAAGCAATATATGGATAATTGAGAGAAGAATAAAAATTTTATATAAAATAATTACATAAAGTAATTTGCTAAAGCAAAAGATAATATTATCTTTGCAATCCTTAAAACGGCGTGGTAGCTCAGTTGGTTAGAGCGTCGGATTCATAACCCGGAGGTCACGAGTTCAACTCTCGTCCACGCTACAAAAAAAACCCTGCATCTGCAGGGTTTTTCTTTTTAGCTCATTTTAAAACCGAATTAATCTTAGTTATTTGATCGAGTGATGAAACGAAGATAAATACAACTATTCATAGATTTTTTAAATTATTTTTCTTCTTTTGAGCTTTGTGAATCCTTTCTTTTTCAATTTGTTTGTCCCGTTTGGCTTTTGCTAAAATTGACCTGTCAAAATGAACACCGTCTCCATGCATATCGGCTAAATGAACTTCATCTTTGGACTTTGCTGCGTCTTCCCAAGGTCTAAGGTTTTTTTTTGTTTTCATAGTTTTTATTTAAATGTAAAACTAAATTCACATTTACACTATGTAACAAAGCGTTAAAAATTAAAATTATTACGAATCCAATAATTTTTTAACTAAATCATCTAAAACATATCTATGTTGTTCACCTGTTCCCATATTCTTTAAATTATAGACTTCAGATTGCATTTCGCTGCCTCCAGCCAAGACTACATAAGGGATATTTCTTCTATCGGCGTAGGTCATTTGTTTTTTCATTTTAGCA
>PXBV01000104.1 GCA_003565575.1 Psychroflexus sp.
AATCTTACAGATGTTGCGATTGCAGAAAGCATTATCTCAGACTCTCACACAAGTTTTGATATTGTTGGTTTTATAAGTGAGGTAAAAAAATTAAAAAGAACAAAAATCCTTACATTACCTATTATTACCCTAGAACAGCTTCAAGAAACTGATCACAGGAAAGGTACTTCAGTGATCGTTTCTAGTCAAAAACTTAGAGAATTATCTAAGTCAGAATCTCAAATTTTAAATCAACTCCTAGAGCTCAACCTTAAAATTTATAAACTCCCAGACTTACAAGACTGGACTGGTGAGTCTATTTCTGCTGAAATTAAAAAAGTAAATTTAGAAGATTTATTACAACGCACCCCCATCAAGCTTCAAATTGAAAAATTAAGCTCAATTTATCATGATAAAGTTATTTTAGTCACTGGTGCTGCTGGTTCCATTGGAAGTGAGATTGTAAGGCAACTTGTTCGTTTTGAGCCTAAAAAAATTCTTTTGGTAGACCAAGCAGAAACTCCTTTGCACCTTATGAGTTTGGAGCTTGAGTCCAACTATCCTCACCTCCATTTTGAAAAAATTATCGCTAATGTTCGTTGCTATAAACGCTTAGAGTTTGTATTTAATCAGCATCAACCTCAACTTGTTTTTCATGGAGCGGCCTACAAGCATGTCCCCATGATGGAAGCTAACCCTATAGAAGCTTTGGATGTCAACTTTATAGGAACTAAAAATTTAGCGGATTTGTCAATTAAATTCAATATCTCTCGCTTTGTTTTTATTTCTACAGATAAAGCTGTGAACCCTACTAACATAATGGGTGCTTCCAAACGTAGCGCAGAAATATATATTCAGTCATTAGCCAGAAATAAATCTACTGTTACAAATTTTATCACAACTAGATTTGGAAACGTATTAGGCTCTAACGGCTCTGTAATCCCTCACTTTAAACGTCAAATAGAAAACGCTGGACCAGTAACGGTTACGCATCCAGAGATTACACGCTACTTTATGACCATAGATGAGGCATGTCAATTGGTTTTAGAGGCAGGTGCCATGGGTAATGGAGGGGAAATTTATGTGTTTGACATGGGGAAACCAGTTAAAATTATTGAACTCGCTAAGCAAATGATACGTCTATCAGGATTCATTCCTTACAAAGACATTCAAATCGTTTACACAGGACTTAGGCCTGGAGAAAAGCTTTATGAAGAACTCTTGGCCAACAAGGAAAACACCCTTCCAACACATCATCCTAAAATACTAATTGCTAAGGCGAGTTACGATTTTGATAGTGAGAAGCAAATCTTACTTGAAAATTTTCAAAGTAAGATTTCAAATAATAACGAAGAAAAGGCTATTGAGGTGCTTAAAAAACTAGTGCCAGAATTTATTCCTCTTACAGAAGACGAACGCCAGAAAAATACAGGTTAAAGTTTAGGCCTCCATAACTTGGCTCACTTGAAGGTTTACCCAAGTTAAAAATTCTTCGTCTTCCTTGTTAAAGGCTTTTCTAGTGTTAGAATCAATATCTATTTGACCAATGTTTTCACCATTGACAAATAACGGAATCACTACTTCAGATTTGACGTTTATATTGCAGGAAATGTAGTTGTCTTGTGCAGTAACATCATCTACTACAAAGTTTTCATTAGACTCTGCTACCTGTCCGCAGATGCCTTTTCCAAAGGGAATTATAGTATGCTCAGTGGGTTCACCAGCAAAAGCTTTTAAAATCAATTCTTTTTTGTCACCATTTTTAAAGTAAAACCCCACCCAATCATAAGTCTCTACACTTTTTTGAAGTAAGTCACAAACTTGGGTAAGTCTATGGTTTAAATCTAACTGTTCTTCAGAAAGTAATTCAGTGACTTTAGGCTTTAAATCTTGAAGATGCATACTATTTCATTTTAGATGCAAAAGTATTTAATATACATGCATCTCAAATGCGCTATTTTCTATAAATTTGTTAAATAATTTACTGCTCTTTATGGTGGCATAATTTGTTGATAATTCTTGGATATTCTAAAAAAAAATAAATCAGTAATCAAGTTCCTTGGAGTTTTTTTTGGGACGTATATCTTATTAACTATTGTCTATCAAGTCTATTTAGGGCATGCAACATCTCCAAGGTTTTATCCAGAACCTATCACCCATATTGTATCTTTACATACAGAAAAGCTTGCGGCTTTGTTCGGTTACGAAACGATGCTGATACCCCACCCATCAGATCCTTCTATGGTTTTGGCAATAGAAGAGAAATATGTAGTTAGAATTGTAGAAGGGTGTAATGCAGTAAGTGTAATTGTCCTTTTTTTATCTTTTATTTTAGCATTCAAGAAAGATTGGAAGTCTACACTTCTATTCATATTTGCCGGTAGTGCACTTATTTATGCCTTTAACGTACTACGTATAGCTTTGCTTTCTATAGGTATCTATGAAATTCCTCAGCACCAAGAACTCATGCATGGTACGCTATTCCCTTTGTTTATTTACGGATTTGTATTTATGCTTTGGATCATTTGGATTAAAAACTATAAAACCTCACCAAAATTAAATCATGAATAAGTTCTTAAAGTTTGGACTATTGGGGCTTTTAGTCATTGCTTTAGCACTTGTTCGTTACTTTGAACACGAACTTTTCTCAGACCCTTTACTGGAATTTTATAGCTCAGAAAAAACTTCAGAGGCGCCAGAATTTGACACACTACAAGTCGTAAGTTCAACATCAGTAAGGTTCTTTTTAAATACAATTCTATCCTTAGCTATTATTTGGGTGAGTTTTACTTCAAAGAAAACATTACTTTTTTCTTTGGGCTTCTACAGCCTTGCCTTTTTGGTGTTATTGCCTATTTTTTGGATTTTAATTTCAGATATGAACCCGAAAATTTACCTCATCATTTTCTACGTAAGGCGTTTTTTAATTCAGCCCATCTTTGTATTAATTTTACTGCCAGCCTTTTACTATCAATTGAAAAACAACAATTAGAAATAATTGATTACTTTTGCCATATGAAAGTATTGTTTTCAAAAATAGCGTCTCTTTCCTTAGCACTCCTCGTGCTAATATCAACCATGTCTTTTACGGTTGGGACTCATTATTGCGGAAATATTTTAATAGATAAAGCTATTTTATCTCAAGCAGAAACTTGTGCCATGCATCAAGAAATGCCATCAGAAGAAAAATCTGAATGTTGCGATGATGAGATTGAAATCATAAAAGGTCAGAAGAATTTACAATTTTCTAAGGCTGAATTTGATTGCGATACGCCTTTGGAACTGGCAATATTTAGCTTGATACATTTTAGTTCACCTCATTTTTTAGCTAAAGAAACTGCCTCAACTGAAGTTTACGACCCACCTCAATATGACCGAGACTTTCAAGTTCTCCACCAAGTTTTCCTTATTTGATATTAAAATCTTCACTTACATTTCTTCTGAAATCATTTCAGTATAGAAATCAATTTCTGTGTATGTATTTTAATATTAAATTTTATGCTTAATAAAATCATTCAATTTTTTCTGAAACAACGATTGGTATCGTTTATTCTATTGGCAGCCATTGTCATCGGGGGTTTGATGGTATCGCCTTTTCAATGGGCAGATTCGTTTTTACCCAAAAACCCCATCCCGGTAGATGCCATTCCCAATACAGGTGCCAATCAGCAAATTGTGTTTACAGAATGGCCAGGGCGTTCTCCACAGGACATCGACGACCAAATTACCTATCCGCTAACCACGTATTTACTCGGATTACCTGGCGTAGAATCGGTGCGGAGCAACTCCATGTTTGGGTTTTCCAGCATCTACATCATTTTTGAAGACGATGTAGAATTTTACTGGTCGCGTTCGCGTATTTTGGAAAAGCTGAGTTCGATTCCACAGGGACTTTTACCTGCGGAAGCCAAACCCAC
This sequence comes from Psychroflexus sp., assembly GCA_003565575.1. GTDB lineage: Bacteria > Bacteroidota > Bacteroidia > Flavobacteriales > Flavobacteriaceae > Psychroflexus. The sequence continues at coordinate 3,897 of PXBV01000104.1, forward strand.
GCTTGGACCAGACGCGACTGCGCTCGGACAAGTCTTCTGGTACACGCTCGAACCTAGAGACAAAAACAATAAGCCAACAGGCGGCTGGGATTTAGATGAAATCCGAAGCGTTCAAGATTTTTATGTGAAATATGGCCTAAGCAGCGCCAAAGGCATTTCAGAAGTGGCTTCCATCGGTGGATTCGTGAAAGAATACCAAATTGATGTGAATCCTGATGCTTTGAAATCCTACGGTATTTCTTTGATGCAAGTCGCCAAGGCCGTAAAAGAAAGCAATCGAGATGTTGGAGCAAAAACCCTTGAAATCAATCAAGTGGAATATATTGTTCGGGGACTTGGCTATCTAGAAAATCTCGAAGATTTTGAAATAATCGTGGTTGATGAAAATGACAATGTGCCGATTTACCTAAAAGATGTAGCTCAAATCAAAACCGGTCCTGCACAACGTCGTGGCATTCTTGACAAAGCAGGAGCAGATGTAGTTGGCGGAGTGGCAGTGGCTAGAGATGGCTTCAACCCGATGCAAGCCATTACCAATATCAAAGATAAAATTGAAGAAATTTCGCCCGGCTTACCCAGAAAAACCTTAGCAGATGGCACCGAAAGTCGGTTGAAAATTGTGCCTTTTTACGATCGTTCCGAATTGATTTACGAAACCATCGGAACCTTAGAAGAAGCCATTAGTTTACAATTGCTTATTGCGCTTTTGGTAGTGATTATCATCGTGTTCAATTTGCGAGCTTCAGTGGTCATTTCAGCAGTCTTACCCATTTCGGTATTACTGGTGTTTATTGCGATGAAATTCTTCAATGTGCAAGCCAATATCGTGGCTTTATCCGGAATTGCCATTGCCATCGGGACGATGATAGATTTGGCGGTAATCCTTTCTGAAAATGTATTGAAAAAATTGGAAGAATC